>CAZSNA010000008.1:0-64833 GCA_964607825.1 uncultured Fibrobacteraceae bacterium
AGTGGTACGCGAGCTGGGTTTAGAACGTCGTGAGACAGTTCGGTCCCTATCTGCTGTGGGCGTAGGAGATTTGAGGGAAGCTGTTCCTAGTACGAGAGGACCGGAATGGACGTGCCTCTAGTGTATCTGTTGTCGCGCCAGCGGCATTGCAGAGTAGCTATGCACGGAAGGGATAAACGCTGAAAGCATATAAGCGTGAAGCCCATCCCAAGATAAGATCTCCCAGACTTGTTCTCTGAAGGCTCCTCGTAGACGACGAGGTCGATAGGCCGCAGGTGTACGCACAGTGATGTGTTCAGCCGAGCGGTACTAATCAGCCGTGAGGCTTAATCATCTTCTTTCCCCCGGGAAAGAAGCCAAGCGCGAATACGTCCATGGAAGCGTCAATCTGTCTGCCCTCTATATTCGGTCATTAACGACACCGGTTTTTCGGTGGCTATGGCGAGGTGGAACCACCTGTTCCCATTCCGAACACAGAAGTGAAACGCCTCTGCGCCGATGGTACTGCACGGGTGACTGTGTGGGAGAGTAGGACGCCGCCGGATTCTTCAGGGCGCTGGCTCATGCCAGCGCCCTCTTTTTTTGCCTGGCGCCCGCCAGGTTCCGCCTCTTTTTACTGTCGGCCGGTACGGGGAGTGCTAGACTTCCGCTATCGCACCGGATCCTGATCGGGCTGTTGAGAAAGGAGACTCACATGCCTCGCCTCCAAGACATCACACGTCTCATCGCAGTGGGCCTGTTGCTGATCTGTGCGGCCGCGCCGGCCGTCGCCGGTCCCCAGGCCTTCGCCGGCTTCACCGTTCCCATGGGCGATCTCAACGACGACGCCGACATGGGATACCACGGCGGCGTGTCCATGCATTATCCCGTCGTACCGCTCACCTTCTCGGCCGGTCCCACGGTGATCTATCACCGTCTGCCCGGACCGGACGACGACGACTCGTTCACCTTCCTCGAGCTGCTGGCCACCGGGACCCTGAGCCTCCCGGCCGGTCCGACGGTCTTCGGCGGCGTGGGCTACGCCTTTCCCGGCGCCGAGGTCGGGGGCGTGGATCTCGACCCCGATACGCAGCTGGCGATCCTGATCGGCACCGGTTCCCGGCTGGCGCTCCTTGAGATCAAGGCCGTGTGGCACCATCTTGGGGACTCCGACTTCGTTTCGATCTCCGCGGGGCTCGGCTTCTGAGTCGAACCGCCGTCTCGGCGGCGGCCCCGCGCCCACGTGCGGTCATCACCGCCGATACCGGAGGACGAGCGTGCCCACGACCCGTACCGGGGATATCAAGTCCCTGCTGACCGAGCATGTCACCGCTAGCGCCGCAGAGCGCCGCCTCAACGAGGCCGAGGTCTACGGCCTGCTGTCCGCCGCCGGCCTGTCGACCTGCGGCCACGCCGTCCTGGCGGCCGACGCGGACGACGGCGCCCGCAACCGCTGGCTCGAAGCGGCCGGCGAGTTGTCCGACGGCGGCCGGCTGGTCCTGAAGGTTCTCGGCCGGGATATCCTGCACAAGAGCGACCTGGGCGGCGTACGCGTCCTCGATCCCGGGGCGGACGTGTCCGCGGCGGCCGAGGATGTGCTGGCGACCGCACGGATCGCGGGGCCGGGCGCCGTGGAAGGCGTGCTGGCCACCGAGTTCGTGTCCCACGGCGCCAACGTGCCGGGGCAGGAGCTGCTGCTCAGCCTCAAGCAGGACGACGCCTTCGGCCCCCTGGTGGTGGTCGGCCTCGGCGGCGTGCTCACCGAATGGTACGGCGAGGGCACCGAAGGCCGCAGTCGGCTCATCCTTCCCGCCGCGGGACTGGATCGCGAGACGGCCGCCCGGGCCCTGGGCGCCCATCCGCTGCTCAAGCTGCTCACTTCGCCCTCGCGTCTCTACGCGGAGCCGCCGCTGTCCCTGGACCGTCTCGTCGACGCGGTGCTCGCGTTGGCCGAGCTGGCCCGGGCCTTCGGGCCGGACGTCCCGGACACGCCCACGCTCGAGGAGCTGGAGATCAATCCCGCCGTGGTGCGCGACGGCGAACTCGTGGCCATCGACGGCGTGGGCCTCGTGTCCGGCCGCAGCTGGCCCGAGCCTGACCGACCCCTGGCGCTGATCGAGCAGTTGCTGCGTCCGCGCAGCGCCGTGGTGATGGGGGTCAGCGCCGGCGGCCACAACCCCGGCCGCGTGATCATGAACAACCTGCAGCGCTCGCGGGGCGTGCCCGCGGAGGTGCTGTACGTGGTCCATCCCGAGGCCGAGGCCATCGACGGCGTGCCCTGCGTCCGCGACCTGGCCGAACTGCCGGGCAAGGTGGACCTGGCGGTGGTGTGCATTCCGGCCTCGGGCGCCCGCGACGCCATCGCGCGCATCGTGGAGCTGGACGCGGCGTCGTCGATCATACTGATCCCCGGCGGATTCGCCGAGGCGGGACACGGCGACCTGGCGGCCGAGATCGAGGCCCGTCTGGCCGAGGGACACGCCCGCGGCGACGGCGGTCCGGTGATGGTCGGCGGCAACTGCCTGGGCATCGTCAGCCGCGACCAGTACAACACCTTCTTCCTGCCGCCCTGGAAGCTGGCCTTCGAGGAGGCGCGCTGCGGCGGCAATCTGGCCATGGTCAGCCAGTCGGGCGCCTACCTGGTGACCTTCGCCAGCAACTACGACGGCGTGATCAACCCCCACGCCAGCATCAGCTTCGGCAACCAGATGGACCTGACCGTGGCCGACTTCCTGGCCCACTTCCTGGACGAGGACGCGGTGGACGTGATCGCCTGCTACGTGGAGGGCTTCAAGCCCGGCGACGGGGCGCGGTTCACCGACTACGCCCGAGAGGCCGCGGCGCAGGGCAAGCAGGTCATCGTCTTCAAGGCGGGCAAGACCGAGCTCGGCGCCCAGGCCGCGGCCAGCCATACGGCCTCTCTGGCCGGCGACTACGACACGGCCCGGGCCTGTCTCGAGGCGTCCGGCGCGCTGGTGGCCGAGTCCCTCGAGGATTTCGAGGACCTGATCAAGACCTTCACCATGCTCATGTCGCGCCCGGCCGGGGGCAACCGGCTCGGGGCCATGAGCAACGCCGGCTTCGAATGCTCGGTGATGATGGACGTCATGGCGGGCTTCGACCTGCAGCCCTTCGACGACACGGTGCGCGAGGCCCTGGACGAGGTGCTGCCGGCCTTCGCCCACCGCGACAATCCCGTCGACGCCACGCCCATGGCCGACACCGCGGCCTATGCCCGGTCGGTGGAGGCCATCCTGGCCAGTGACCGGGTGGACTGCGCGTTGATCTCGTCGGTGCCGGTCACGCCGGCCCTGGACAACCTGCCCGCGGCTCCCGACGGCGGCCATCGCGAGAACCTGGACGGTCCCGACTCCCAGGCCGGCGCCTTCGTGCGTCTCCTGGGCGCCTCCTCCAAGCCGGCGGTGGTGGCGATCGATTCGGGCGAGCTCTACGATCCGCTCTGCCGGCGGATCGAGGCCGCGGGCATACCGGTGTTCCGCAAGATCGACCGGGCCTGCCGGGCGCTGGCCGCCTTCGTTCGTCGCAGCCTGGAGCTGCGGGGGGACTGAATCGAGGAGAGGGAGACGTGAAGAAGTTCTGGGTCGTACTGATCGTGCTCGCACTGATGGCCGCGGGCCTGCTGACCGCCGGCTGGCTGTTCATGCGCTCCCTGGAAGGCGACGTGGCCGGTCCCACCTCCGGCGTGCTGGAGTGGCGGATCGCGGGCCCCTACGCCGAGCGACGAGATGAGAGCCCCGTTGGACTGGTCACCCGCGGCTACCGGCCCGTGATGGCCGAGATCACCTCCGCGCTGGGCCGGGCCGCCAGGGACGACGACATCACCGGTCTGCTGCTGGTGATCGACGCCGCGCCCCTGGACTGGGCCAAGCTCGAGGAGCTGCGCGACGCCGTGACCCGTTTCGGGGCCAGCGGCAAGCCCGTGGCCGCCTGGCTGAGTGCGGGCGGGGCCGCGGAGTACCTGCTGGCCTCGGCCGCCGATCGGGTGGCCCTGGCGCCCGAAGGCGCCCTGTTGGTCGCCGGCGCCAGCGCCGAGCTGAGCTTCCTGGCTGGCACCCTGGACAAGCTGGGCATGAAGGCGGACTTCGTCCACGTGGGCCGCTACAAGTCGGCCCCCGAGTCCATGACCCGCACCGCGCCCACCGACCCCCACCGCGAGATGGTCGAGGCCATCGTCGAGGATCACTACCAGCGCCTGCTGACGACCATCGCGGACGCCCGCGACCTCACGCGGGAGGCCGTCGCCGCCGAGGTGGACCGCGGGCTGCACGACGCCGGGGCGGCCGTCGCGGCCGGCCTGGTCGACGAGACGGCCTACCTGCCCGATTTCACCGCGACGGTGTTCTCTGACGACCGTCGCACCGACCTGCACGACTACGTGCTGGCCGGCGGCGGGGGGCGTGGACCGCGGGTGGCGCTGATCCGCGTGGTGGGCACCATCGTCGACGGCGTCTCCAGCGACGGCTGGCGAGGCTCGACCGCCGGCGGCCACACCGTCTGCGAACGTCTCCGAGACGCGGCCGATGATCCCCGCGTGGACGCCATCATCCTGCGCGTGGACAGCCCCGGCGGCTCGGCCACCGCCAGCGACCTGATCTGGAACGAGGTCCGCGCCGCCCGCGAGCGCAAGCCGGTGGTCGCGTCCATGTCGGGATATGCCGCCTCGGGAGGCTATTACGTCGCCTGCGGCGCCGACTCCGTCTTCGCCGAGCCCGGCACGCTCACGGGGTCGATCGGCGTCTTCGCGGGCAAGATCGACCGCCACGGCTTCTTCGAGAAGATCGGCGTGTCGCGCGAGTACGTCAGCCGCGGCGAGAACGCCCTGATCTTCGGTGACCAGGCCGTCTTCACGCCCGAGCAGCGGGCCCTGCTGCAGGGCCATCTCGACGCCTTCTACGAGCGATTCCTGGCCCGCGTGGGCGAGGGCCGCGGGATGGAGCGGGACGCCGTCCACGCCGTGGCCCAGGGACGGGTGTGGACCGGTCGCCAGGCGGCCGGCAACGGTCTGGTCGACGGGCTCGGCGGGCTGGATCGCGCCCTGGACGCCGTCCGGGCCCTGCTCGGCGTGCCGCCCGACAGTCGCCTGACGCTACAGACCCACGAGCGGTCCCTGGGCTTCCTGGACCGTCTCCTGATGCGCCTGTTGCAGGACGTCTCGGCCGACCCGGTCCTGTCCGCCGAACTGTCGGCCCTGGCCGGCACCGGCCTCCTCCGTCAGGCCGAGCTGTGCGACGGACGTCCCCTGGCCCTGCTGCCCTGGCAACTCGATTTCCGTTGAGCGGCCGTAGCCGGCCAGCGACATGCCCGCCGGCAGCGCCTGCAGCAGGGCCACGGCCCGCCGTTCGTCCTCCGAGGGGCGGTCCGCGAAGGGCCCCACGCCGCAGAGCACGTGGGCCCGATCCTCGCTGTGTCCCCACATCAGCAGGGCGTGACCCAGCTCATGGACGAAGCCGCGCACGGCGTAGCGCACGTCGTGGGGATCGTCGTACGTGTCGCCCACGCGGATGTGCAGACGCAGGACGCGCCCGTCGTCGTCCCGCTGGACCAGGCTCGCACTCATGGCGGGATGCAGGTTGCCGCCCGCCAGGTGGATCAGGCGTACCCCGTGACTGGCGTCCGGCGCCCACTCGAACAGGGGCGTGGCGGCGCCGGCGTTCCAGACGGCCACGGCCTCGTCCAGGCAGGCGCGCAGATCCACGTCGCCGCTGACCGCGGCCGCGGCCGCGACCGGTACGGGTCGCCGGAACCAGTGGGTCACGTGCCGGTCGAAGCGCGGGCGCGTGAGCTCCTGGAGCAGGTGCAGGAGATCGGCGTAGTGGGGGGAGCGTATGGCCCGACGCGGCAGCGGGAACCCTTCGCCCGGCCGGGCGGTATCGGTGCGGATCTCCAGGCCGTGCCAGGCGTCCGGATCGGCCGGCTCCAGGTACAGGCGGGCCGGCGTCTCCGGACGCTGCGGATCGCCATCGAGTCGCCAGCGCCAGGCCGTTCCGTCGATCTGGAGTTCGGCCGGCCGCGGCGACGTCATCCCGTCCGCGCGCCAGCTCCAGACGGAGCGGCCCGGGGGAATCCCGAGCTCGGCGACCAGTTCCTCCGGGTACCGACCGGCCAGTTCGTGGACGACCGGCGGCGGCCAGGGGACGCGGACCACGGGCGGGTCGCAGGCCAGGATGACCGGTAGCGTCAGCATCGCCGCGAGGGCGTGTCGGGTGGTGATCAAGCCGGGACCTCCCTGGGTCGTGTCGCCCCGGAGCGACACCCGCCGGCCGGCGCGTCGCGGGAGGGCGACGGCGGCCCGATGCGGCGTTGATCTGCCGGGCCGATTGCGCTAGTTTGTGCGGGATTCGGCGCAGGAACCCGCCCGTCCCAGGGTCGTCAGCAAGATCGAGGCACGAAGATGAGCATGGATCCCTATTCCGACGAAGAACAGGACGCCGGCGGCGGATTCAACCCGGCCGACTTCCTGCGCGTATTCCTGCGGCGCAAGTGGCTCTTCATGATCCCCTTCGTGCTCTGCCTGGGCATGGCCTACGTGGCGATCAAGACCATGGAGCCCGTCTACTTCTCCGCGGGCCAGCTGAGGGTCATCCGCGAAGCCACCGCTTCGCGCACACTCACCGAGGGACAGCCCCGCTACCGCAATTCGCGCGACGCCGACCGCGAGACGATGACACTGATCCGCACCATGGTGACCGGCCCCATCTTCCTGGAACGGGTGCTGGTCAACCTGGACGTGCACATCACGGACATGATGCCGGACTTCGCCGCCAAGCAGGGCTTGGAGCCGGGCCAGGTGGTGGACGGCGTCTACCTGGACCGGATGGTGTCGTATCTCGAGAAGAGCATCCGCGTGGGCAGCTCGCAGTCGCAGATCTACACCATCGGTGTACGGCACAACAACAGGGAGCTGGCCTACCGGCTGGCCAACGAGGTCCTGGAACGCTTCCTGGAGGAGGAGCAGGCCGCTCGCGAGCAGCGCTCCACCACCGCACGCGACTTCCTGACCGAGCAGCGACAGGTGATCCTGGAGGAACTGGAATCGGCCCAGGAGCGGTTGACCCAGTTCCAGCGCAACATGCTTTCGAATTCGCTGGTGGGCAATCCGGTCAACGAGCAGAACCTGCCCCGGGCCGAGGAGCTGCTGGGCGACCTGCGTCGACGCGTCGAGGTGATGGACAACACGGACATTCCCCAGGCGCGCGGGACCGCGCTGACCGTGCTGCCCGCGACGAACCAGATCGCGGATCGTCTGGCCATGGAGGCCGAGACCCTGTCCCTCGTGCGCGACGTGGCCGACCTGGAGTACGACCAGACGGTGGCCGCTCTCACGGGGCGCCGCAGCGGCGACGACCAGAACCTGCTCGGCTCCATGCGCCTCTCGCTGGACGCGCACCTGGGGCGCCGTCTGCTGGAGGAGTATCCGCAGCTCGGCGGCTCGGAGCGCAGGACCGTGACCTCCTATCTCTACACCCTGCAGTACCGCGAGGCCCTGAACTACGCCTTGAACCGCCTGGGCGGCGAGGTGGCCGACTTCCGCACCTTCATCACCCGTCAGCCCGAGCAGGCGGCCACCCTGGGCCGGCTGCAGGGCGAGGTGGAGAACGCCCAGGAGATGCTGCGCAACATCGAGCAGGACATCGCCCGCGAGAACCTCAGCCTGGCCGCGAGCATGTCGGAGATCGGCTACCGCATCGAGGTGCGTCGCGATCCGCGTCTGCCCCTGGCGCCCATCGAGCCCGACAAGAAGCGGCTGGCCATGCTCGGCTTCGCGCTGGCCCTGGCCATCGGCGTCGGACTGGTGCTGATGGCGGAGATGTTCGACCGCTCGTTCAAGTCGGTACGTCAGATCGAGTCGACCCTGGGGCTGAAGGTGATCGGCGCCCTGCCCGTCGTGGACGACGGGCCCTTCGAGGACCTGCGCCGACGGCGGATCCTGAAATGGTTCGTGATCGTGACGGCCATCCTGGCCGTGGCGGCCGTGGGGCTGCTGGTAGTCTATCCCCGCCTCCAGTAGGACGCGGCGGAGACGGGAGCATCCGTGAGGAAGAAGAAGAGCAAGGGTCTGGACTTCGACATCGAGTCGCCGCTGGCCATCGAGCTGCGGCGGGTCATGATCCGTCTCAACCGCGAGCTGGACCTGGACCGGCAGCGCACGCTCATGATCACCAGCTCCGAGCGGGGCGAGGGCAAGAGCCTGTTCTCCCTGCATTTCTCCCAGGTCCTGGCCCACCATATGCAGAAGCGGATCCTGCTGATCGACGGCGACATGCGCCGTCCGGTCCAGCACACCGTCTTCGGGACCGGACGCGGCCCCGGCCTGGCCGAGCTGCTGCGGGGCGAGGACACCACCGCCCACCCGCACAAGACCATCCTCTCGAACCTGGACTTCCTGCCCGCCGGACGGGCGGGGGAGAGTCCCAGCAAGCTGCTGCAATCGGCCCGCGTGCGCCGCGTCTTCGACAGCCTCAAGCGGGACTACGACGTGATCGTCCTCGACTGCCCGCCGGTGGTGCCGGTGAGCGACCCGCTGCAGTTCGTGGACGTGGTGGACGGGGCCATCTACCTGGTGCTCGCCGGCCGCACGCCGCGAGACGTGTGCGAGCGGGGCGTGAACATCCTCAAGAGCGTCGGCACCAACATCATCGGCGTGGTGGCCAACAACCTGGCCGAGGTGCTGCCCTACTACTTCGACCACAAGTACTACGGCTACGGGGAGCGTATGCGGAAGGCCGAGACCCCGGAGTGACCCGACCGGTACGGACGTGAAAAAGGAGGAGGCCCCGCGGCCTCCTCCTTTTCGCGTTCGTCCGGTCGGGTCTAGTCGTCGGCCTTGGCCTTGAAATCCTTCGACGCCCAGCCCCTGGCCACCACCAGCAGCACCGTCGACATCATGGCGATGAGCCCGAAGTAGAACCACATCTGCTGCGGGTCGCGCACGCCCTCGGCGGGGCAGAAGCGCTGGATCATGTGACCCGAGTAGAGAGGCACCAGCATCTTGGTCAGGAACCAGGGGAGCTGGGCCACGCCCATGTACTCGCCGGTCCGTCCCGGAGGGGCGATCTCGGCGGCGAACTGCAGGAAACGCGGCTGCCAGATGGCCTCGCCGATGGTCATGATGAACAGGTAGCCCAGCAGCGTGTAGATGTTCGTGCCCAGCGCCAGCAGGAAGGCGGGCGCGGCCATGATGAAGGTACCCACCAGCATCAGGTTGTAGATCTTGTTCTTGGTGGTCACCGCCGCCACGATGGGGACCGCGATGAAGATCAGCAGCGGATTGAGGTTCGAGAAGAACTCGTATTTCTCGCCGATGAACCCGTCGTAGGCGCGAGAGATGTACTGGGGCAGGATCAGCCAGTTGTACGTGAACAGCGTCTGCACCGGGATCAGCGCGAAGATGAAGAAGGAGAACTTCAGGTCGCGCAGCGGGTGGTTCAGGAAGTAGTGGGCGGCCTTCTGGCCGAAGGTCTTCTTCTCGGCGGGGGCGGCCGGCTCGACAGGGGCGTCCTCGGCGGCCGGCTCGTCGCCGTCCTCGCCCGCCTCGGCCTTGGCCTCGGCGCGTTCCTGCTCGGCGCGCAGCGTGGCCTGGCGCTCCACCCTGGCGGTCAGGATCGTGGCCGTGAAGAACAGGGCGAGGGCCGTGATGCCCGTATAGACCCAGAAGGTGCCGGGGATGCCCAGGCCCAGGTTGTCGCGCAGGTACCAGGCGTAGGAGGGGAAGTAGCCGCCCAGGTTCATCAGGGCGTAGAGCATGGCGAAGCCCATGGCCGCCGTCTTGGGGCCGGTGAACTTCTTGACGCCGGCGTAGGCCGCCGGCTGGTACATGCCGTAGCCGATCACCACCACCACGATGCCCGCCATGGTCAGCAGGTGCATGGGGGACCACATGCCAGTCTCCAGGCCCAGGGCCGGTCCCAGGGAGATCAGCGCGCGTCCGGCCAGCAGGAAGACGAAGGCCGTCAGCAACGTGCGCCGGATGCCCCACTTGTCGGCCAGGAAGCCGAGGAAGAACATGGAGATGGTGATGCCCGCGGTGAGCACCATCACCATGTGGTGGGAATCGACGTCGGGCTGGTGCGAGGAGGCGAAGATGAAGTCCGAGAAGTGGATCGCCAGGTAGGTGAGCATGCCGAAATAGACCATGCCCTCCAGGAAATAGGCGAGATTGATGCCCCACAGGGCCCGCGGCGCGTGGGCCAGGTCTATGAAGGGCTGGATGATCTCGCGCAGGGGACTCTTCTTCTCGGCGGTGCTCGGAGGTGCTGCCATGGTCGGGATTACCTTCCGCTGGTGGAGGTTGGGATCGGGCCGTACGGCCGGACGGCGCGGCGCGAACGATACAGCTTACAGAGGCGCTCTGACGGGGTCAACGCAAAGCTGGTCGGGGCAGTGGGGGCGGAACCGCAGTCCCGCCCCCCGATTCCACGGCGCCGGACGCGTCAGTCCAGCGCGGACTCCAACCGGCCCCGCACGTCGGCGCGCACCTCGTCGTGCAGCGCCTCGCACTTCGTCATGGCCTCGCCCGCGCGACGGCGCGTGTCGGCCATGAACTCGGGCGCCTCGTCCTGGGGCAGGTCCTTCAGGCCGTCCAGGTTGATCAGCACGTTGTAGTAGGCGCCCTCGGCGCCGGCCAGCGCGCACAGGGCGGCCACGCCGGCGTCGCTCAGGGAGTTGACGTTGCCGATCCCGGCCACCTCGGCGGCCAGCTCGAGCACCTCGGGCATGGCCTCCAGCACCGACAGGGGCACCTCCGTGGCGCCGCGGGTGGCGGCGGCGGTGGCCAGGTCGCGGGCCTTCTGCTGCGCGGGGGTCTTCTTGGGCAGGCGGAAGGTGTCCATGACGGCGTTGAAGGCGTCGGTGTCGTCGTCGATGGCGCGCAGCATGGCGTCCTTGATCTCCTGGCCGCGCTCGGCGATCTCCTTCACGCGGTCCTGCGCCTTGACGTACTTCTTCTTGCCCACGGTCAGGTTGCCGACCATGGCCACGAGGGCCGCGGCCTGGGCCGCGTTGAGCGCCGCCACGGAGCCGCCGCCGGGGGCGGGCGCGTCGGTGGACAGCACGTCCGCGAACTCGCGGTTGGTCATCGACACCAGCTCCCCGTCTGTCAGGCCGGCGCGGTACTCGATGATCTTGTCGTCGGCGTCGAAGGGTGTGATGTCGCGCAGGCCCATGCTCTGGATCGCCGTCTCGACGAGCAGCTTCCGGGGCACCCCCGCCGACTGGTTCGCCTCGCGCAGGTAGTGCTTGCCGGCCGCCAGCAGGTCGCCCTCGGGGATCAGGCCCACCAGCTCGGAGCCGGTGACGCGGGCGCCGCGGTCGCGGGCCGCCTTGCGGCAGGCCTCGAAGGCCTGGTGGGGCTTGGTGACGGCCGTGTTGACCAGGTTGATGGAGACCTGGGCGCGGTCGTACTCGGGGATGACCCAGCCCACGGCCTTGCAGGCCTCGAGCCGGTAGGGACCGGGCACCAGGATGTTCTTGCCGTCCTCGCCCTTGACGAGCTTGCCCTTCTCGTCGCGCTTGGCGCGGCCGGCCTCCTTGATGTCCAGGGCCATCTGGGAGGCGACGGACTTGTTCCGCGAGTTGATGTTGACGTTGTAGGCCACCAGGAAGCCGCGGGCCGACACGTTGGTGGCGCCGGTGCGGGCCACCTGGTCGTTCCAGAGATTGGGGCCGAAGTCGGGGGCCCACTCCTCGGTGCCCAGCTTGTCCGGCAGCGCCTCGTACTCGCCCTTGCGCACGTGGGCCAGGTTGCGTCGCGCCTCGCTGGCGGCGGCGTTCTCGTAGAGATAGACGGGAATCTCCAGCTCGCGGCCGATGCGCTCGCCCACGGCGCGGGCGATCTCCACGCATTCCTCCATGGTCACGTCTCGCACGGGCACGAAGGGACAGACGTCGGTGGCGCCGTGGCGGGGATGCGCGCCGGTCTGCTTCGACATGTCGATCAGCTGCGCGGCCTTGGCGACCACGCGGAAGGCGGCCTCGGCCGCGCCCGCGGGCGGGCCGATGAAGGTGATGACCGTGCGGTTGGTCTCCGCGCCGGGATCCACGTCCAGCAGCTTGACGCCCTCGACGTCCTCGATGACGGCGGTCACCGCGTCGATGATCGACCGGTCGCGGCCCTCGCTGATGTTCGGCACGCATTCCACGAGTTTCATGATCGCTCCCATCCGTTCACGTTGGTCGCCGCGCCCGTCTCCCCGGGGCGCCGTTCCGCGGAAGATAACGGCCGGAAGCGGGGAATGCCAGTCGCCCGCGCGACGGACGTTCCGCGCGGATCCTGGGCGGCGCGGAGCCGAGGAACGTTGTTTGCTCTTCGGCTGGAGCGGCGCTATAATACCGATATGAGCCGGGGCATATAATCCCGCCCCGGATTGTCATTTTACAAATAATCGCCCACGCCCACCGACACGACGGAAGGTTGACGCCATGTACCGTCCCGACCCCAGCGACAAGGTCGCCATCTTCATCGACGGCGAGAATATCCATTACAGCGCCAAGCACCTCAACATGAGGCTCGACTACCTCAAGATGTGCAAGACGCTCGCCGGCAACCGCCGCCTGATCCGCTCCTACTTCTACACGGCCGTCTCGAACCAGTCCGAAGGCAAGATCGACTTCGTGAACTTCCTGAAGCTGAACGGCTTCAAGGTGGTCACCAAGGAGCTGAAGAGCTTCACCGAGGCCGACACCCAGCAGCGCTTCTTCAAGGGCAACCTGGACCTGGACATGGCCATCGACATCTACGAGATGCTGCCCCACCTGGACACCGTGATCATCTGTTCCGGCGACGGGGATTTCGTGAGGCTGGTGGAGAGCGTGTCGCGCCAGGGCAAGCACGTGGAGCTCTGCGCCCTGCGCGAGATGACCAGCACCGACCTGATCGCGTCCGCGGACGAGTACTTCGACCTGGATGCGATCAAGGACGAGATCGCGCTGGATGCGCCGCCGCCCGAGCGGAACGACGATGATCCGCCCCAGAGCCGCATCCGCAACGAGCTCGACGACAAGATTGACTATAACGCCATCGAGTACTAGCGGGGCGGGGTCGGCCCCCGTTTAAGCTGACGGTTCTATCCTGGCACGCTTCCGGCTTGCGCCGGAATCGCGCCAGGACAGACCGCAGCTTATCGAGGCGGACGACGGGGATTTCAGGAACGACTTAACCGCCGAGTGCGTCCAGGACGTCTCGGCGGTAGTCTTTTTGGAGGCGGCGGGTGACGGGGCCGAGGGTGCCATCGCCTACGGACTTGCCGTCCACCTGCACGATGGGCACGATCTCCTTGACCGAGCCGCAGAGGAAGGCCTCGTCGGCCGCGGTTATCTCGGCCGGGGTGAAGGGGACCTCGCGGGAGGGGAGGCCGGCCTCGGCGGCCGCGGCCAGGAGGATGCCGCGGGTGCGGCCGGCCAGGAGGCCGAGTTCCAGGGGCGGGGTGGCCAGGCCGCCGTCGCGCACCAGGAAGATGTTGCTGGTGGCGCCTTCCAGCACCTGGCCGTCGGCGTCCAGCAGGAGGGCCTCGTGACAGCCGTCGGCGTGGGCCAGGCGCAGGGCTGTGACCGTGGTCAGGTAGTTGAGGGTCTTCAGCTGGGGGAAGGCGCCGCGGGAGAAGCCCGCGCTCATGGTCAGCACGCCGACGCCTTCGCTCTGCCAGCGGGCCAGCGCCGGGTCCAGGGGGACCACGTAGACCGAGACGGTGGGGGACAGCTCCGCGTGGCGGTCCAGGGGCAGCGGGTCGTGATGGGAGCCGCCCCGGCTGACGGTGATGCGGCAGCGGGCGTCGGCGCCGGCCAGGCCGTTGCGGCGGGCCAGTTCGGCGATGACCTCGGCGAAGACGGCCGGCTCCGGGCGCCAGGCGTAGTCCAGGGCGGCCACGTTGCCGGCCAGGCGGGCGAGGTGGCCGTCCAGATCGAAGGGGCGTCCCGCATAGAGGCGCACCGTCTCGAACATGCCGTCCCCGTACAGGTAACCGCCGTCGAAAAGCGATATCCGGGCTTCATCTGCGGGCAGATAGTTTCCGTTGAGAAAAACGATCATGGGTTCTACCTTTGCGGTGCGGTTCGGGACGGCGCGTCGGCCGGCCCTGCAACAGTATGTCGTCACCGGACCTCCGCGCAAGCGCGACGGGCCACATCGCCCGCCGTTGCTGAACCGAGACCGACAACGCTCCTGCAGCGCGGGTGGCCCGGCCCGATCGGGCGCATCCGCGTGAACCGGAGGAGGCTGAGTCGATGGCCGAACAGTTCGTGCCCCTGCTGATCGTCGTCTCCCTCGCCGCGATCCTGGCCCTGATCTTCCTGGCCCTGAGCTACTGGCTGGGACCCAAGGCTCCCGCGCGGCTGAAGGGGACCGTCTACGAATGCGGCGTCCCCGTCCGCGGGGGGATCCAGGTCCGCTTCTTCGTGCGCTTCTTCCTGATCGCCCTGCTCTTCCTGCTCTTCGATCTGGAAGCGGTGTTCCTCTACCCGTGGGCCGTGACCTACCAGTCCTTCCTGGACGCCGGCCGGGCGGCCTTCGCCCTGGGCGAGATGGGCGTCTTCGTCGCGGTCCTGGTGGTGGGCTTCGTCTACGTGTGGAAGAAAGGCGGGCTGGAATGGCAGTGACCCTCGACAGCCCCAGCAACGTGCTGACGACGCGGCTGCGGCAGGCCGTCAACTGGGGGCGGAAGTATTCCCTCTGGCCCCTGCCCTTCGGCACCGCCTGCTGCGCCATCGAGTTCATGAGCGTGGTGTCGTCCTACAGCGACATCAGCCGCTTCGGGGCCGAGGCCGTGCGCTTCTCGCCGCGGCAGTCGGACCTGCTCATCGTGGCCGGCACCATCTCCTACAAGCAGGCGCCGATCCTGCAGACCATCTACGCCCAGATGTGCGAGCCCAAGTGGGTGATCTCCATGGGCGTCTGCGCCTGCTCCGGCGGCTTCTACAACAACTACGCCACGCTGCAGGGGATCGACCGCATCATACCGGTCGACTACTACGTGGCGGGCTGCCCGCCCACGCCGGAGAACCTGATGCACGCCCTGGTCACCTTGCAGGACCGGGTCCAGAACGAGGGACTCGTGCCCGCGTCGCAGCGACACGCGGCCGGAGCCGCGGACTGAGCCGTTCCGTACGTCCGGACCGCGCCCGCGCGGCGCGCCAGACAGGATGGAGAGCATGAGCGAGAAGCTGCTGCAGAGCCTCGATAGCGAATTCGGCGACCTGGTCTCCGGCGAGCACGTCGGCGACGCCTGGGTGCGCGTGGATCGCGAACGGCTGCCCGACGTGATCCGACACCTCAAGACCCGCGGCGGCTGCGAACTGCTGCTGGACGTGGTGGGCGTGGACCTCAGCGAGCACCCCGACCACCGCGACGATCCCGCCCGCTTCGAGGTGAACTACAACCTGCGTTCGATCGCCGGGCGCGAACGCCTGGTCGTCAAGACGACGGTGGAGGAGGGGCAGGCGGTGCCGAGCGTCGCCGACCTCTACCCGTCGGCGAACTGGGCCGAGCGCGAGGTCTACGACCTGTACGGCGTCCCCTTCGACGGGCATCCCGACCTGCGTCGCATCCTGACCCACCACGAGTTCGAGGGCCACGCGCTGCGCAAGGACTATCCCATCGAGCGGGGCCAGGTCCTGTCGACGCCCGAGAAGCTGCTGGGCGACCACGAGGTGACCCGCGGCTCCGACCGCGCTGAGCGCGCCGAGCCGGGCCCCCTGCCCTCGGACCTGCTGTCGGTCAACATCGGTCCCAGCCACCCGGCCACCCACGGCGCGCTGCGCGTGGAGTGCCTGCTGGACGGCGAGACCATCGTCAAGGCCGTCAGCGAGATCGGCTACCTGCACCGCTGCTTCGAGAAGGAGGCCGAGGATCACACCTGGTCCCAGGTGATGCCCTACACCGACCGCCTCAACTACGTCTCGGCCATGCTCAACAACTGCATCTACTCCGCGGCGGTGGAGAAGATGCTGGGCGTGGAGGTGCCGCCGCGCGCGACCGCCATCCGCGTGGTGGTCAGCGAGCTGAGCCGGATCATCGACCACCTGGTGTGCATCTGCGCCAACCTGGTCGACGTGGGGGCCCTGACCAACTACTGGTACTTCTACAACGTGCGCGAGAGCATCTACTACGACGTCATCGAGCCCCTCTGCGGCTCGCGTCTGACCACCAACTACTCGCGTATCGGCGGTCTGGCCTACGACGTCTTCGAAGGGTTCGAGGAGCGCATCCTGCACAACCTCGACAAGCTGCGGACGGCCATCGACGAGGTGACCGGCCTGGTGGCCCGCAACCGCATCTTCCTGGATCGCACCGTGGGCGTGGGCGCCATGACCCCCGAGCAGGCCCTGGGCTGGGGCTTCACCGGGCCCTGCCTGCGCGCCACCGGCCTGGCCCACGACCTGCGCAAGCACGAGCCCTACATGGGCTACGACGAGCTGGACTTCGACGTGCCCGTGGGCGAGAACGGCGACACCCGGGACCGCATCATGGTGCGCATGGAGGAGATGAACCAGAGCGAGCGGATCATCCGCCAGGTGTTGGCCCGCGGCCTGCCCGACGGCCCCTTCCTGGTGGACGACCCCCGCGTGGCCCTGCCGCCCAAGGCCGACGTCTACGGCAGCATCGAGGGCGTGATGAACCAGTTCAAGCTGATCTTCGAGGGCGTCGAGGTGCCCAAGGGCGAGGCCTACGGCTACGGCGAGGGCGCCAACGGCGAGCTCGGCTTCCACTGCTGGTCCGACGGGACGGGACGGCCCTACCGCATGAAGGTGCGTCCGCCCTGCTTCCCCATCTTCTCGGCCTACGCCTCCATGGTCGAGGGCGGCATGATCCCCGACGCCATCGCCATCCTCGGCAGCATCAACATCATCGCGGGGGAGCTGGACCGATGAGCGACACGAAAGGATCCGGCGAGATGAACGCAGCCGTCGACGGAGCCGCGGGCTTCGCCCTGACGGGCGAGGACCAGGCGGCCTTCGCGAGGATCGTCGAGACGTACCCGACCCTGCGCAGCGCCCTGATGCCCACGCTGTGGCTGATCCAAGACCGCCACGGCCACATCAGCGACGCGGCGGTGACCTGGACGGCGGCGCAGCTCGAGATCTCCGAGGCCAAGGTCCGCGAGGTGATCTCCTTCTACTTCATGTACCGCGACACGCCCCAGGCCGAGTACGTGCTGCAGGTCTGCCACAACATCAGCTGTCACATCATGGGCTCTCGCTCCCTGATGGCGCACATGGAGAAGTCGCTGGGGATCCGCGTGGGGGAGACGACCCCCGACGGCAAGTTCGCCCTGGAGGGCGTGGAGTGCCTCGGCGCCTGCGGTATGGGTCCCTGCATGCTGGTGGGCAAGCATCTCTACGAGCACCTGACGCCCGAGAAGGCCGACGAGATCCTGGACAGCATGCGCCGCGGCGAGCCGCTGACGGCCGACACCGACCGGGATCTGGAGGAGTAGGATGAACCGCGACGACTGCAACATCCTGTCCAAGCGCTTCGGGACCCGGGACGGCCACAAGCTCCCGGTCTACGAGTCCCAGGGCGGCTACGCGGCCCTGCGCAAGGCGATCGGCGAGCTGGGCCCGGAGACGGTGACCGGCATGGTCAAGGACGCGGGCCTGCGCGGCCGCGGCGGCGCGGGCTTTCCGGCCGGCGTGAAGTGGGGCTTCGTGCCCAAGGACGCGGACGCGATCTACTTCATGGTCAACGCCGACGAGTCCGAGCCGGGCACCTTCAAGGACCGCTTCCTGCTCGACTACGACCCCCACGCCGTGATCGAGGGCTCCATCATCTCGTCCTTCGCGGTGAACGCCGGCCTCTGCGTGATCTACATCCGCGGCGAGTTCGGCTGGCTCATCGACCGCACGCAGAAGGCCGTCGACGAGGCCTACGCCGCCGGCTACCTCGGCGACGACATCCTGGGCAGCGGCTACAAGCTGGACATGATCGTCCACAAGGGCGCCGGCGCCTACATCTGCGGCGAGGAGACGGGCCTGATCAACTCGGTGACCGGCAAGAAGGGCCAGCCCCTGATCAAGCCCCCGTTCCCCGCGGTCTCCGGTTTCCTGGGCAAGCCGACCATCGTGAACAACGTGGAGACCGTTGCCTCGGTCCCCTACATCGTCACCGAGGGCGTCGAGGCCTACCGCGCCTTCGGCACCGACAAGTCGGCGGGCACCAAGCTGTTCAGCGTGAGCGGCCCGGTGCGCAACCCCGGGGTGCACGAGATCCCGCTGGGCCTGCCCTTCCGCGACTTCTTCAACGACTGGCTCGGCGGCATGGCCGAGGGCGAGGAGCTGAAGGCGGTCATCATGGGCGGCTCCTCGGTGCCCGTGCTCACGGCCGAGGAGGCCATGAACACGCGCCTGGACTACGAGTCCCTGAGCGAGGCCGGCACCATGCTCGGCTCCGGCGGCATGATCATCATCCCCGCCCGTTGCGACATGGTGGAGCTGATCCAGGTGCTGATGCACTTCTACTGGGACGAGTCCTGCGGCCAGTGCACGCCCTGCCGCGAGGGGACGGGTTGGCTGCACCGCATCGTGCGCCGCCTGCGCCGCGGCGAGGGCACCCTGGAGGACATCGACCTGCTGGACCGGGTCTGCGAGGGCATGGCGGGCCTGACCATCTGTCCGCTGGCCGACGCCGCCGTGATGCCCATGCAGAGTTTCCTGAAGAGGTTCCGCGCCGAGTTCGAGGCGCTCGTCCAGGACAGCAAGCCACCGGCACCGGCCTCGCGCTGGGCGCGCGAGATCAGGAGTTGACGCCATGGTCAAAGTGACGATCGACGGCCGGGAGATGGAATTCGCCGAGGGGACCTCCCTCTTCGACGCCTGTCGGGAGGCCCGCGGCGAACCCTTGCCCCACTTCTGCTACCACCCCGACCTGCCGGTGGCCGGCGTGTGCCGCCTGTGCCAGGTCGAGGTCGAGGGCATGCCCAAGCTGACCATCGCCTGCAACACCACCGTCCGCCCGGACATGGTGGTGCATACACGCAGCGAGAAGGTCCGCAAGGCGGCCCAGCAGATCCTGGAGCTGCACCTGATCAACCATCCGGTGGACTGCCCCATCTGCGACCAGGCCGGCGAGTGCGGCCTGCAGGACCAGTACATGGCCTACGGCCTGTACGAGTCCGAGGTGGAGAAGGACGACAAGGTCCACAAGGCCAAGGCGCAGGTCATCGGTCCCCACGTGATCCTGGACAAGGAGCGCTGCGTGCTCTGCAGCCGCTGCGTCCGTTTCTGCGAGCACGTGACCGGCACGGCGGAGCTGGGCATCTTCAACCGCGGCGACCGCGCGGAGATCGGCATCGCCCCCGGCCGCGAGCTGGGCAACAACTACAGCCTCAACACCGTGGACATCTGTCCGGTGGGCGCCCTGACCAGCCGCGACTTCCGCTTCAAGAAGCGGGTCTGGCTGCTGCGCGGCACGCCGTCGATCTGCCCCGGCTGCTCGCGGGGCTGCAACATCCGCATCGATCACGAGGCCGAGCGCATCTACCGCCTGAAGCCGCGCTTCAACGAGGCGGTCAACGGCCGCTGGATGTGCGACCTGGGCCGGCTGGAGTACCGCGCGATCGGCGCCGAGGATCGGCTGGACATGCCGCTGCTGATCGACGGCGGCGAGTCGCGCGAGGCCGACTGGGACCGGGTCTGGGCCCGACTGGGCGAGCTCGGCGAACCGGCGCTGGTCCTGGTCTCGCCCTGGCAGACCCTTGAGGAGATGGCGCTGGCCGCCGACCTGGCGCCGCCGGACGCCCTGGTGAGCGGACCGGCCGAGGCGGCGCGTGGCGAGGCCGACGAGCTGCTGTTGACCGCCGACCGCGCCCCGAACCGTCGCGGTCTCGCCCTGGTCGGCGCGGACGAGCTGCCCGCCGACCGGCTGGCGGCGCTGTGCGGCGCGGCCGAGGGCCCCATCGTGATCATCGGCGGCGATCCCGCCGGCGCCTCGGAGGCCGTCGCCGCCGCGCTGGCCTCGCGGACGGTGATCTACCTGGGCACGCATCGCAACGCCACGTCCCGTCTCGCGCAGGTCGTGGTGCCCACCAGCGCCTGGGCCGAGCGCGACGGGATCTGGGTCAACGGCGACGGTCGCCTGCAGGGGATCCGCCGCGCGGTGGCCCGCCCGGGGGAGGCCCGCGAGGACTGGCGCTTCCTGTCCGACTGGCGCGAGAGCCTGACGGGCCTGGCCCCGCCCGACGGACTGCCGGCCCTGCGCCGCGCCGTGGCCGAACGCGTGGCGGCCCTCGACGGCGTGGATCTCAACACGCTCGGCACGACCGGAACGGCGCTCGCAGGGACGGGCGCGGGAGGTGAGGCCTGATGGAGCTGGTGGTGTCGACCCTGCTGAAGATCGTCTTCATGCTGGTGCTCGTGATCGGCCTGGTGCCGGTGGTGATCTGGGCGGAGCGCAAGGGCTCGGCCATGATCCAGGATCGGACCGGCCCCAACCGCGCCAGCGTGGCGGGCATCCGCCTCGGAGGACTGGTGCATCCCATCGCCGACGTGCTGAAGCTGCTGTTCAAGGAAGACGTGCGTCCGGACAAGGTGCACGGTTTCTTCTACGCCTTCGCGCCCTTCATGGTCTTCTTCGTGGCGCTGCTGACCTACGCGGTCATCCCCTTCGGCGACTACCTGGAGGTCGGCGGCGAGCGCTACAGCCTGGTGGTGGCCGACCTGAACGTGGGCATTCTCTACATCCTGGGCATCGCCAGCCTGGGCACCTACGGCGTGGTGATGGGCGGCTGGGCGTCCAACAACAAGTACGCCTTCCTGGGCGCCCTGCGCTCGACCTCCCAGATGATCAGCTACGAGATCAGCCTGGGGCTCTCCCTGATGGGCCTGCTGCTGGTCTTCCAGTCCCTGCGCCTGACAGAGATCGTGGCGGGTCAGGGGGAGCTGATCTGGGGCTTCCTGCCGGCCTGGGGCGTGGTGATCCAGCCGCTGGGCGCGCTGCTGTTCATCACGGCGGTCTTCGCCGAGCTCAACCGGACGCCCTTCGACCTGCCCGAGGGCGAGTCGGAGCTGGTCTGCGGCTACCACGTGGAATACAGCTCCATGAAGTTCGCGCTCTTCTACATGGCGGAGTACGCCAACCTGGTGGTGGGCGCCGCCCTGATCGCGACCCTCTTCTTCGGCGGCTGGAACATCCCCTGGCTCTCGCGCGAGACCATCGTGGGGAACGTGGGCGTCCTGCTGCCGCTGGCGCTGGCGCTGAAGGCCCTGGCCACCGGCGTGATCGCGCTGCTCTTCTTCCGCCGGGCCGCGCGCGAGAAGGGCCGCTTCGGCGACGGCCGCGACCGCGAGCCGGGCCTGATGGGCGGCATCTTCGCGCTGCTCTGCCTGGGGGCGCTGGCGGGCTTCGCGCTGCAGCCCTGGACGGCGGGGCCGCAGACCGCCTCGGTCTTCGCCACCCTGCTGCAGGTGGGCGCCTTCACGGGCAAGGTGGTCTTCTTCTGCTGGTTCTTCGTCTGGGTGCGCTGGACCCTGCCGCGCTTCAGGTACGACCAGCTCATGAACCTGGGCTGGAAGATCATGCTGCCGCTGGCCCTGGCCAACCTGGTGGTCACGGCGATCTGGGTCGCCCTGGTCTAAACGAGGTACGAGGACATGAGCACGAACGGCAAGATGCATCGCTGGGGCGGGGAGATGACCCTCCGCGAGCGGTTCTACGTGGCGGAGATCATGCGGGGGCTGTGGATCACCATCCGGCACCTGGTGCGGAACATCTTCCACATGGGGGACATGCCCACCGTCCAGTACCCGGAGCAGCGGCCGCAATACAGCGACCGCTTCCGCGGCCGGCACCGCCTCATGCCGCGCGAGGACGGCACCCCGCGCTGCGTGGCCTGCATGATGTGCAGCACCGCCTGCCCGGCCGACTGCATCCACATCGTCGCGGCCGAGCACACGGATCCGGCCATCGAGAAGTATCCGGAGCGCTTCGAGATCGACCTGCTGCGCTGCGTGTACTGCGGCCTCTGCGAGGAGGCCTGCCCGTGCGACGCGATCCGCATGGACACGGGCATCTACGACATCGTGGCCGACAGCCGGGAGAAATTCTTCGTCGACAAGGAATTCCTGCTGAACGACGGGACCAACGGGACTCTCTGAGGTCCGGGAGGCGAATCGACGTGGAGACCTTCCTCTTCTACCTCTTCGCGGGGCTGATGCTGGGATCGGCCGTGATGACGGTCGCCAGCCGCAGCGCCGTGGCGGCCGCGGTGTGGCTGATCTTCAGCTTCGTGAACGCGGCGGGCGTCTTCGCCCTGCTGGCGGCGCCGTTTCTGGCCATCCTGCAGATCCTGATCTACGCAGGCGCCATCATGGTGCTCTTCCTGTTCGTGATCATGATGCTCCAGGGGCCCGTGCTGCCGGCCGAGCGTAAGCCCCGCGTCTGGCTGAGGGTCGCGCTGCCGGCGGTGCCGGCCGCCGCCATCGCCGTGATCCTGATCAGCTGGCTGTCGCGCAGCGGCCTGACCACCTTCGACGCGCCCGAGCCCGTCGTCGCCGGCACCGTCGAGCGGGTGGCCGAGCTGCTGCTCAACCGCTACCTGCTGGCCTTCGAGCTGATCTCCGTGATCCTGCTGGTGGCCATCGTGGGCGCCCTGGCCCTGGGGCGCCGGGAGGAGGACCTGCCGTGGCGATAGGACTGACCCACTACCTCATCCTGGCCGCCGCCCTGTTCCTGACGGGCATGGTCGGCGTGGTCGCGCGACGCAACAGCCTGATCATGCTCATGAGCATCGAGATCATGCTCTGCGCGGTGAACATCGTGTTCGCCGCCTACTCGCGCGTGCACGGCGACCTCTCCGGGCACGTCTTCGTGCTCATGAACTTCGCCGTGGCGGCCGCGGAGGCCGCGATCGGACTGGCCATCCTGGTGGAGATCTACCGCCAGCGCCGGTCGGTGAACGTGGACGAACTCAAGACCCTCATGGAGTAGCGCCGTGGATACCCATGCCGTGGATACAGCCCTGAGATGGATCGTGCTGGTGCCGCTGATCGGCGCGGCCGTGAACGGTCTGCTGTTGCGGGTCATGCCGAGGCGCGCGGCGGGCTGGCTCGCCTGCGCCGCCGTCGCCGTCTCCTTCGCCCTCTCGGTGAAGGTCTTCCTGCGCCTGGTCGACCTGGCGCCGGCCGAGCGCTACCTGTCGGACAGCCTGGCCAGCTGGATGGCCATGGGACGCCTGGGCATCGACATCGGCTTCGCCATGGATCCCCTGGGCGCCGTGATGGCGCTGGTGGTCACGGGCGTGGGCCTGCTGATCCACATCTACTCGCTGGGCTACATGTCCCACGACGCCGGCTTCAACCGCTTCTTCACCTATCTGAACCTCTTCATCTTCGCCATGCTGACGCTGGTGCTGGGGGAGAACCTGCTGCTGCTGTTCGTGGGCTGGGAGGGGGTGGGCCTCTGCTCCTACCTGCTGATCAGCTTCTGGTTCGACGACGAGGCCAACGCCGCCGCGGGCAAGAAGGCCTTCGTGGTCAACCGGGTGGGCGATTTCGGCTTCCTGCTGGGCATGCTGGTGATCGGCGCCACCTTGTTGCCGCATCTGGAGGCGGGCGAAGGCCTGTTCTCGTTCCGGACCATGGCGGCCCACGCCGACCTGCTGGCCCCCGCGGCCACGCTGATCGCCCTGCTGCTCTTCGTGGGCGCCACGGGCAAGTCCGCGCAGATCCCCCTCTACATCTGGCTGCCCGACGCCATGGCCGGCCCGACCCCGGTCTCGGCCCTGATCCACGCCGCCACCATGGTGACCGCGGGCGTCTACATGATCGCGAGGATGAACTTCGTCTACGTCCTGTCGGAGACGGCCATGCTGACGGTGGCGATCGTCGGCGGCGCCACCGCGCTGTTCGCGGCGACCATCGCCCTGGCCCAGAACGACATCAAGAAGGTGCTGGCCTATTCCACGGTCAGCCAGCTCGGCTACATGATGCTGGCCTGCGGCGTGGGCGCCTTCGCCGCCGGGGTGTTCCACCTGATGACCCACGCCTTCTTCAAGGCCCTGCTGTTCCTCGGCAGCGGCTCGGTCATCCACGCCATGAGCGACGAGCAGGACATGCGCCTGATGGGCGGCCTGCGCTCCAAGCTGCCGCTGACCTGGCCCACCTTCATGATCGGCACGGTGGCCCTGGCGGGGGTGTTCCCCTTCGCCGGCTTCTTCTCCAAGGACGAGATCCTCTGGTTCGCCTTCTCCGACGGCAGCCCGTGGCTGTGGATCCTGGGCTTCCTGGGCGCGGGTCTCACGGCCTTCTACATGATGCGCCTGGTGGTGATGACCTTCTTCGGCGAGAACCGGGCCGACGCCCATGTCAAGTCGCACATCCACGAGTCCCCGGCGACGATGACCATGCCGCTGGTGATCCTGGCGGTGCTCTCGCTGGCCGGCGGCTGGATCGGCATCCCGCACTTCATGGGCGGGAGCAACCACTTCGAGCACTGGCTCGAGCCGGTGTTCCACCACGAGCAGGTCGTCCACGCGGACGCCCATGCACCGCACGCGGAGCCCGGCCACGGGGAGGCCAGGATCCACGACGATCTGGCCCACGAACTCGACGGCCACGGGGCGGACGCCCACGACCATGCGGCCGCTCACGACGACGGACACGCGGACGATCACGGGGCCGGCCATGCGGCGGCCCACGACGCCCATCACGCCGCCGAGGTCCGCCTCGAGTGGACCCTGGCCTCGGCCTCGCTGCTCTGGGCGCTGCTGGGACTGACGGCCGGCTGGTGGGTCTACGCGAAGCGCGCGGCGCTGGCCGAGCGTCTCCAGGAGATGGCGGGCGGCCGACCGTACCGCCTGCTGCTGAACAAGTACTACGTGGACGAGGCCTACGAGGCCATCTTCCTGCGGCCGGGTTACGCCCTGTCGGAGAAGGTGCTCTGGAAGACGGTCGACGTGGGCGTGATCGACGGCCTGCTGGTCAACGGCTCGGCCATCGGCGTGGCCATCTTCAGCGCCTTGCTCAGGCTCTTCCAGAACGGGTCGCTGCGCTTCTACGCGTACGCGGTCTCGACGGGTCTGCTCGTGTTCCTGCTTTACTTCACCTTGTCGGCGTAGGGGAGGGCGGTTGTGTCGTTTATAACCGACCACATTCTTAGCTGGGTCACCTTCGTGCCGCTGGCGGGCGCGGCGTTGATCCTGCTGCTGGGCCGCACGCCGGCCGCGGCGCGGATCGGCGCCCTGGTGGTCGCGCTCGTGGACTTCGTGCTGTCGCTGCACCTGTACTGGCACTTCGACCCCGCCGTGGCGGTCGACCAGTTCGTGGAGAACGTACCCTGGCTGGCCGGCGGCAAGATCAGCTACGCGATGGGGCTCGACGGTGTCTCCCTGTTCCTGGTGCTGCTGACGACCTTCCTGGGGCCCCTGGTGATCCTGAGCACCTGGAGCGCCATCAAGGACCGCGTGCGCGAGGCCATGGCCTTCCTGCTCTTCCTGCAGACGGCCATGATCGGCACCTTCCTGGCCCGCGACATGCTGCTGTTCTACATCTTCTGGGAAGCCATGCTGATCCCCATGTACTTCCTGATCGGGATCTGGGGCGGCGAGCGACGCATCTACGCGGCGGTGAAGTTCTTCATCTACACCATGGTCGGCTCGGTGTTCATGCTGGTCGCCATCCTCTACTGCTACAACCAGGCCGGCAGCATGGCGCTGGACAAGTTCATGCTCCTGGACCTGGCCCGCGGCGAGCAGATGTGGCTCTTCGCGGCCTTCGCCCTGGCCTTCGCCATCAAGGTGCCCCTGTTCCCCTTCCACACCTGGCTGCCCGACGCCCACGTGGAGGCGCCCACGGCCGGCTCGGTGATCCTGGCGGGCATCCTGCTGAAGATGGGTACCTACGGACTGCTGCGCTTCGCCGTGCCGCTGTTCCCCGAGGCCGCCCTGGCCCTCGGGCCCTGGCTGGCGCGCCTGGCGGTGGTGGGCATCATCTACGGAGCCCTGGTGGCCATGGTGCAGCGCGACGTCAAGAAGCTCGTGGCCTACTCCTCGGTGAGCCACCTGGGCTTCGTGGTGCTGGGAACCTTCAGCTTCACGGTCCACGGCGTGGCCGGCGGCCTCTACCAGATGCTGGCCCACGGCCTCTCGACCGGCGCGCTCTTCCTGCTGGTGGGCGTGATCTACGAGCGGCGCCATACCCGTATGATCGCCGACTTCGGGGGACTGGCCCACAGCATGCCCGCCTACGCCGCGGTGTTCATGTTCGTGACCCTGGCCAGCATCGGGCTGCCCGGCCTCTGCGGCTTCACCGGCGAGTTCCTGGTCTTCTTCGGCAGCTTCACCTCGACGCTGCTGCCGGGGGCCAAGACCCTGGTCGTACTCTCGGCCACGGGCGTGGTGCTCGGCGCCATCTACATGCTTTGGATGTACCAGCGGGTCTTCCTGGGCAAGCTGCGCGACGAGGCCAACCGCGACCTGCCCGACCTGAACCTGCGCGAGTGGGTCGTGCTGCTGCCCATCCTGGTCTTCATCGTGCTGCTGGGCGTGCGTCCGGCGCCGCTGCTGGACCGGATGGAGCCCTCCATCGAACGTCTGCTCGAACCCATCGCCCGGGAGATCAGGGCCGATGGGACCCACCACGTCGGCCTGGACGGCGTTGAGTTGCCGACCGCCGAGATGACGGAGGTGCGCCGATGAGCCCCGCGACGCCCGAGATCGCCCTGGGCGAGCAGCTGCTGCGGATGCTGCCCTACCTGGTGCTCGCAGCCGGCGCCCTGCTGGTCATGCTGGTCGACGCCTTCGTCAAGAGCCTGCGCAAGGACCACCTGTCCATGCTCACGCTGCTGGTGCTGCTCGGCGCCGCCGTGGCCGAGGGCCTGGGCGCGCCGACCGAGAGCGACCTGATGTCCGGCATGCTCGCCGTCGGCGCCTTCACGCACTTCTTCAACCTGCTGCTGCTGGCCATCGCCATGCTGACGACGGTCTACGCCACCAGCCTCTACGACCGCGACGGCCGCTTCCGAGCCGAGGTCTACCCCCTGACGCTCTTCGCCACCCTGGGCATGATGCTGATGGTCGCGGCCACGGACCTCATGAGCCTGTTCCTGGCCCTGGAGACCATGAGCCTCTCGGTCTACGTGCTGGTGGCCGGCAACCGGGGGTCGCTGCGCAGCAGCGAGGCGGGTTTCAAGTACCTGATCCTGGGCGCCTTCGCCTCGGCGATGCTGCTGATGGGCATGGCCCTGCTCTACGGCCAGGCGGGCGACACGTCCTACGCGGCGGTGGGCGCGGCCCTCTCGGCCGACGGCGGGGGACCGCTGGCGGCCGTGGCCTGCGGCCTGATCCTGGTGGCCTTCGGCTTCAAGCTGGCCATGGTCCCCTTCCACATGTGGACACCCGACGTCTACGAGGGCGCACCGGTCTACGTGACCGGCTTCATGGCCACCGGCGTGAAGGCCGCCGCCACGGCCGCCCTGCTGCGCTTCGTGTGGCTGCTTCTGCCGACCCTGGCCGAGGTCTGGTTCCCGCTGCTGTCGGTGCTCGCGGTGCTGACGATGACCATCGGCAACCTGATCGCCCTGTCCCAGGACGGCATCAAGCGCATGCTGGCCTATTCGAGCATCGCCCACGCCGGCTATCTGCTGCTGGGCGTGCTGGCCGTGCTGAACACCGGCCGCAGCGCCGAGGCCGCGACCCGCACGGTGGAGGTCGCCGGGGCCGCCGGCGGTGCCGTGCTCTTCTACCTGGTGGTCTACGCCCTGATGAACCTGGGCGCCTTCGGCGTGGTGGCCTACCTCAGCCGGGACCGCCGCACAGAGGCCGACGCCATCTCCGGCTACGCCGGCCTGTCGCGTCGCCGCCCCCTGGCCGCGGCCACGCTGGCCGTCTTCCTGTTCTCGCTGGCGGGGATCCCGCCCGCGGGCGGTTTCGTGGCCAAGTTCTATCTCTTCGACGCCGTGGTGAAGGCGGGTCTCCTGCCCCTGGCCCTGTGGGGCGTCGTCAACTCCCTGCTCTCGGTCTACTACTACCTGCGGGTGATCGTGGTCATGTACATGAAGCCCGCCGAGGGCGAACTGCACGAGGGCCGCAGCTGGGAGGTGGCCTTCTCGGCGGTGGTGCTGGCGCTGCTGGTGCTCGCGGTGGGCGTGCTGCCGGGATCGCTCTTCGAGGCCGCGCGGCACACCTTCGCGCAACTCGCCTTCTAGCCGGACCGGGGAACTGACGGAAAGACGGCGGGCCTGCGGGCCCGCCGTCTTCGTCCTGGCCGGGCGCGCCGTCTAGCGGAAGGCCGCCAGTCCCGTGATGTCGGCGCCGACGATCAGGGTGTGGATGTCGTGGGTGCCCTCGTAGGTCTTGACCGACTCCAGGTTGGTCATGTGCCGGCCGACCGGATGCTCGTCGGTGATGCCGGCCGCGCCGAGCACGTCCCGGGCCTCGCGGGCCACGTCCAGGGCCATGGCCACGTTGTTGCGCTTGGCCAGCGACACCAGGGGCACCTCGTCGATGCCGCGGTCCTTGAGGCGTCCGAGCTGGTGGACCAGGGCCTGGGCCTTGGTGATCTCGGTCAGCATGCGCACCAGCTTGCGCTGCACGAGCTGGAACGACGCGATGGGCCGGTCGAACTGCTCGCGCTCCAGGGCGTAGCGCAGGGCCGTCTCGTAACAGTCGGCGGCGGCGCCCACGACGCCCCAGGCGATGCCGTAGCGGGCCTGGTTCAGGCAGGACAGGGGCGCGCGCAGGCCCCGGGCCTCGGGCAGGCGGGCCGCGTCGGGCAGACGAACCTCGTCGAAGACGAGCTCGCCCGTGTCGCTGGCGCGCAGGGAGTACTTGCCGTGGATCCCGGCGGTGGAGAAGCCCTCGGCGCCGCGCTCGACCAGGAAACCCATGACGCCCTCGGGGCCGCGGGCCCAGACCATCGCCACGTCGGCGTGGTTGGCGTTGGTGATCCACATCTTGGCGCCGTTGAGGATCCAGCCGTCGCCGTCTGGGGTGGCCGTGGTCTCCATGCCGCCGGGATCGCTGCCGTGGTCGGCCTCGGTCAGGCCGAAGCAGCCCACCGCCCGGCCGGCGGCCAGCTCGGGCAGCCAGCGCTTCTTCTGCGCGTCGCTGCCGTAGGTCGCGATGGGCCACATCACCAGGCTGCCCTGCACCGACGCGAAGCTCCGCAGGCCGCTGTCGCCGCGCTCCAGCTCCTGGCAGATGATGCCGTAGATGGTGGCCGAGAGGCCCTGGCAGCCCGGGCCCTTCACGGACGGACCGAGCAGGCCCAGTTCGCCCATCTCGGTCGCGAGTTCGTGGGGGAAGGTGCCCGCTGCGTGGTGCTCGCGGATCAGGGGCCTGAAGCGGTCCGTCACGAAACGACGCACGGTGTCGCGCACGGCGCGTTCGGTGTCGTCGAAGCTCTCCTCGAGGCGGTAATAGTCCACGCCGGTCACGGGTCGCATCCGTTCTCCTGTCTGTGGTCGGGAGGTGACGGACCCAGGATAGCACGGGGCCGTTGCGCCGCAAGCGCGGCTTGACCGCGGGGCGAATATTGTCTAGAAGTGGGGTTCGCTCGAACCGGGGAGGAGCGGCTCGATGGTACGGGATCTCTGGCGCTGGACGCGTGGCCTGTTGGCGACGGCCCTCTGGGCCTTCGTCTTCACGGGCCTGCTCGGCATGGCCGAGGGTTTGAGCCAGTGGCTCCGCTTCGAGGTGCTGGGCGAGGGCGGCGCGGGGTTCGTGCGCGCGGTGGCGCCGACGGTCGCCTTCTACGGCTGGGTGGCCATGTTCGTGGCCGGGCTGCTCTACGTCGTCTTCTACGCCCTGGTGCGCCGACGCCCCCATCCTCGACGACAGTCCTACGCCTACGCCATCTCCACCACCATGGGCGTGTTCCTGTTCTTCTACGCGGGCTACCTGGGGCGCGGACACGTCGCCCAGGACTGGTGGGTGGCCCATCAGTCCGGCCCCACGCTGGCCATCCAGGGCCTGGTGATGCTCGCCACGGCCGTGCTGCTGGCCAAGCCCGTGAAGAGCCTGGCCTCGCGCCAGGCCCTCAATCCCCGCCGGAACATGTTCCTGGCCGTGGCCTTCGTGGTGGTCTTCACGAGTCTGTGGCCCAACTGGCGCGCGGAGGGGCGGGCCCGCCGGCTCGAGGGGCTGCCGGATGCGTCGCCGGCCAGGGGGCCGGACGTGGTGCTGGTCACCATCGACACCCTGCGCCGCGACATGGTCTCGGCCCTCGACCCCGCCGCGCCCCCGACGCCCGGTTTCGACGCCCTGGCCGAGGAGGGGCTGCTCTTCACCAACGCCTGGTCGACCAGCAGCTGGACGCTTCCGGCCATGGCCAGCCTGATGACCGGCCACGCGCCCCGGTCCCTGGGCGTGGCCAAGTACATGGGGTTGCCCGCCGACGCCGTCACCCTGGCCCAGGCGGCCCGCCGCGCGGGCTGGCACACGGCCGCGGTGGCCACCAATCCCTATCTCACGCCGGACTACGGTTTCGACCGGGGCTTCGTGGACTACGAGCACGCCCTGATCCTCGAACCCCTGCTGCCGGCCGGCCACTCCGTGCTGGCCCGCGAACTGGATCACATGGCCGGACTGCATCTCGACCTGGACGACGGTCGGATCGTGGTCGACAAGGCGATCCGCTGGCTCGAAAGCTATCGCGGCGACGCGCCGGTCTTCCTCTGGGTCCACCTCATGGATCTCCACGTGCCCTATCGCTGGATGGAGCTGCCCGACGGGGCGCCCGCGCCCGGTCGCGGCGTGCCGGCGGATCGGAGCCTCGTGCCCGATCACCCGCTCTTCCCGGACGGCGAGTTTCCGGGCCCCTACCTGGCCCGCGTGCGCGCGGCCCTGCCCGATCTCGCCCCCGAGGTCCGGGCGGGACTGCGGACCCTGTACCGCCGCGAGGTGCGCTACGCCGACGCCTGCCTCGCGCGTCTCTGCGACGCCCTGCGCGCCAACGGACGCTGGGACGAGACCCTGCTGGTGGTGGTCTCCGACCATGGCGAGGAGTTCTTCGAGCACGGAGGCTTCGAGCACGGCCACAGCCTGATGCCCGAGGTCACCGCAGTGCCCCTGCTGGTGCGTCTGCCCGGAGGCGAAGGGGGCGGGGCGCGGCTGGACGCCGATTGCGACCTGTCCGATCTGGCGCCGACGCTCTGCCGCCGCCTGGACTGGATCCTGCCGCCCGAGGTCGCCGGGCGCGCGGAACTCCTGGACGTCGGCGTCGGCCCGAGCGCGCGCATCGCCGTGCTGGAGAACATGCTCTACGGTCCGCCTCAGCTGGGCCTGCGCGGCGAGGGGTTGCTGGGCGTGGGGCCCGCCGAGCGGCCGCCGGTCGATTGGTACGATCTCGCCGTCGATCCCGGGGCGCTCGCACCCCTGCCGGAGCCGCCTCCCGCCGCGGACGTCCTGTTCTCGGGCGCCCGTGAGCGGCAGGAGCGCTGGGACGCGCTGGCCGAGGAGCTCGCCGGCCCCGACCCGCAGGAGGTCGACGTGGACGACGCCCTGCGCCGCAAGCTTCGCAGTCTGGGCTATTGATGAAGCGGCCGGGCCGCAATCCCTGGACCTGGCTGGCCGTGGCCCTGTTGATCCTGGCCTGCCTGAGGCCGGTGCTGGACGACTGGTCCACCGACGTCCTGGCCCCCTTCGGCGGCCTGGACGCCGCCTTCCAGTCCGGTCTGCTCGAATGGGGCGCCCGCCACGTCTTCGATCCGTCGGTCTGGCGCGATCTGCCCATCTTCCATCCCGCCCAGGGGGCCGTGACCTTCATGGATCCCCTGACCGCGCAGTCGGTCCTGGTCCGCCCGGCCCATCTGCTCGGCGTCACGTCGGCCGCACAGTACAACCTGGCCTGTCTGCTGAGCCTGATCCTGGCGGCGGCGGCGACGGGCGCCCTGTGGCGCGCCACGGCCGACCGCGAGACGACACCCGGGGCGGCGGGCGTCTGCGCCCTGCTGCTGCTGGGGGCTCCCTACACCGCGGCCCAGCTCGGGCATCTCAACCAGTTGCCGCCGCCGGGCGTGCCCGCGGCCCTGGCGGCCCTGGCCTGGGCCCTGCGTCGATGGGATTCGGGCCGGCCCGCGGCCCTCGCATGGCTGGGGCTGGCCGCGGCCCTGGTGGGCCAGGCGGCCCTGGGCTGGTACGGGTTCGCCTACGCCCAGATCGGCGTCGCCGTCGCCGGGACGGGGTGGCTGCTGCGGAGGCGGGCCTTGATCCCTCCCGCCGCGGCGGTGCAGGCCCTGCCGGCCCTGCTGGCGGCGGGGCTGGGCGTGTGGACCCTGGCCGCGCCCCATCTGCAGGCCGCCCGCACCTACGACGACTTCACGCGACACACGTCGGAGGTCCGCTGGTACAGCGCGGACGCGAAGCATCTGTTCAACGGCGGGGCCTACAGGTCGGGTCCCGCCGACTGGCTCGGGCGCGGTCCCGCCGCGGAGACGCGCCATGTGGGCGTCGATCGCCAGGTGCTGCACCCCGGCTGGGGCGCGCTCGCCCTGGCGGTGTTCGGCTGGCGGACGCGCCGCCGCCTCGATCCGGCCGCGCGGGCCTGGGGCGTCTGGCTGCTGGCGGCCGGCGGCGTGGGACTGGTGCTGGCCTTCGGCGATTCGGTGGGACTGCCCTTCACCGACCGTCGCCTGCCCCTGCCCCTGGCCTGGCTGCAGTCGCTGCTCGAACCCGCGCGCGCCTTCCGCGCCGCGTCCCGCTTCGCCTTCCTGTTCACCCTGGCGGTGGCCTGGTGGGGGACGGCGGGCTGGCTGCGCCTGGCGGCGCGACCCGGCGCGCGTGGCCGGTGGCTGGCCGGCGCCGCCGTGCTGCTGGTGCTGCTGGAGTCGCTGCCGGTGGGCGTGCCGACCCTGGCCCTGAAGGACCAGACGCAACGTCGGAACGTGTCGCGATCGCATGCGGCCGTGCTCACCCTGCCGGCGCCTCCGGACGTCTACTCGGAGGATCTGCGGGAGGCGCGCTGGCTCTGGCGCGCCCTGGCCACGGGACGGCCGGTCACCGGCGGCGTGAGCGGCTGGGTGCCGCCGCGGACCCGTGAACTGCGACGGGATCTGGCGGCCTGCGAGCGGGGCGACCTGCCGGTGGAATCGGTCTTCTCGAGACTGCGCGGTTGGGGCGTGACGCGTGTGGAGATGTTCGCCGACGACGCCGACCCGCGCCTGGTCCACTGGCGGAGCGTGCTCGAAGCCGCCGTGGGACCGCCGCGCCTGGACGACGGCGTCCAGGCCTGGCCACTGCCGCCCGCACCCTGAGACACGCCGACCCGCCGTCGGGCGACGGCGGGCCGGACAGGGGAGGGCGACCGATCAACGGCTACAGGGGCTCGACGGACTTGATCTCGGGGATCTCTTCCTTCAGGCGAGCCTCGATGCCGTGCTTGAGCGTCATCATGGACATGGGGCAGCTTCCGCAGGCCCCCTTCATCCGGACCGTCACCACACCGTCGTTATAGTCGATGAACTCGACGTCGCCGCCGTCGGCCTGGAGGGCGGGACGGATCTTGTCGAGGACCTCGTTGATCTTCTGCTGCATTGGACTTCCTTTCGTGTCGTAGCGCTGCGGACACCCTAAGGCTAAGCCAATCGCCGGCCATGTCAACCCCCGCGAGCGGGTCGGACAGGACTTGTCGCACGTTCGGACGGCCCGTATGATCGGCTCTCGGTAACCGAACCGCACCGACCAGCCGCTACCGGAAGCGCGACATGACCTCTGTCCCCGACGAGCTAGCCCGTCTGCGTGAGATCGCCCTGGAAGCCGGCGAGCTCCAGCTCGCCGAGCGCGACCGCCTGCGCACCATCGACTACAAGTCCGCCACCGACATGGTGACCGACCTCGATCGCCGCGTGGAGACCCTGCTGGTCGAGCGCCTCGCCGACGCCTTCCCGGCGGACGGGGTGCTGGCGGAGGAGGGCTCGCGGCGCGACGGCGACAACGGGCGGATCTGGCACGTGGACCCCCTGGACGGCACCACCAACTACGTGCATCGCCACCCCGTGTTCGCCGTCTCGCTGGGACGCGTCGACGGAACGCGCCCCGACCTGGCGGCGGTCTACGCTCCCGAACTGGACGAGCTCTACCTGGCCTCGGCCGGCGGCGGCGCCGTGCTCGAGCGGCCGCGTCGCGGGGAGCGGCACGAACTGGCCCGGCGCGCGCCCGTCGAGTTGACGCGAGCCCTGCTGGCCACGGGTTTCCCCTACGAGCGAGAGCCCCTGGCCGCGCGCAACTGCGACATGATGAAGATCTTCCTGCTGGCGCGCTGCCACGGGGTGCGGCGGGGGGGGAGCGCGGCCGTCGATCTCTGCCACGTGGCCGCGGGTCGCCTCGACGGCTACTGGGAACTGGCCCTGAATCCCTGGGACGTGGCCGCCGGCGTGCTGATCGCCCGCGAGGCCGGCGCCGCGGTCACCGACTTCGAGGGCGCCGAGGCCTGTCTCCACGCCCGCCACGTGCTGGCGGCCGCGCCGGGCCTGTACGACGAGATGAAGTCCCTCATCGCCGAGGAGCTGCATGACCTGTTCTGAGGAGACCCGCCGGTGAGCGACCCCCTGAGCGACGCGACCTGGCTGTCCGTGCTGCCGCCGCTGCTGGCCATCGGCCTGGCGCTGATCTCGCGGCAGGTGATCCTGTCCCTGCTGCTGGGCGTGTGGATCGGCTGTCTCGTGATCGCCGACGGCAACCCCCTGGTCGCCTTCCAGCGCCTGGGCGACACCTACCTGGTCGACGCCCTGGCGGACCGCTCCCACGCGGCCATCCTGATCTTCTCCACCACCCTCGGCGGCATGGTCGGCGTGCTCACGCGCAGCGGAGCCATGGAGGGCGTGGTGCGGCTGCTCTCGCGCCGCGTGCGCAATCGTCGCGGCGGCCAGGTGGCCACGGCGGCCCTCGGCCTGGCGGTCTTCTTCGACGACTACGCCAACACCCTGCTGGTGGGCAACACCATGCGCCCGCTCTCCGACCGTCTCGGCCTCTCCCGCGAGAAGCTGGCCTACCTGGTGGACAGCACCGCCGCGCCGGTGACCACCATCGCCGTCATCTCCACCTGGGTGGGCTTCGAGGTGGGCCTGATCCAGGACGCCCTCGAGCAGATGTCCGGCGGCGGTTCGGGCTACGTGTTCTTCCTCCGCTCGCTGCCCTACAACTTCTACCCGATCCTGACCCTGGTGATGGTCTTCACGGTGGCGGCCAGCGGGCGCGACTTCGGCGCCATGGCCAGGGCGGAGGGCCGCGCCGCCGGCGGGGAGCTCCTGCGGCCGGGAGCCATGTCGGCCGGGGCGGGCAGCGATCTGGCCAGCCGCAGTCAGGAGACGGAGCCCGCCTCGCCCTGGCTCGCGGCGGCGCCCATCCTGACCGTGGTCGGCGTCACCCTGTTGGGCCTGTGGTGGCACGGCCGCAGCGAGCTGATCGCGCAGGGGCAGCCCGCCGCCGGCCTGCGTGACATCCTCAACGCCGCCGACAGCCTGGCGGTGCTCATGTGGGCCTGCCTGGCGGGCGCCCTGCTGGCCATCGGCCTGGCCGTCGGCGCCCGGCGCCTGGACGTGCGCGGCGCGGTGGACGCCTGGCTGGACGGCGCCCGCGCCATGCTGATCGCCATGGTCATCCTGATCCTGGCCTGGTCCCTGGGCGCGGTCTGCGAGACCCTGGGCACCGGTCCCTGGCTGGTGGACGCCAGCCGCGGCGTGCTCTCGCCCCATCTGCTGCCGACGATCTCCTTCCTGCTGGCGGCGGGCGTGAGCTTCTCCACCGGCACCTCCTGGGGCACCATGGCCATCCTGATCCCCATCATGCTGCCCCTGGCCGGCGCCCTGAGCGCCGACGCGGGCGTCGGCGAGGCCCTGCGCGACGCGGTGACCCTGGCGTCGACCAGCGCGGTGCTGGCCGGCGCGGTGTTCGGCGACCATTGCTCGCCCATCTCCGACACCACCATCCTGTCGTCCATGGCCGCGGGCTCGGACCACGTGGATCACGTACGCACCCAGCTGCCCTACGCCATGAGCGCGGGGGGCGCGGCCATCCTGGTCGGTTACCTGCCCGCGGGGTGGGGGGTGTCGCCCTGGCTGTCGCTGGCCGTGGGCGCGGGGCTGTTGGTCGGTCTGGTGATGTGGCGGGGACGCCGTGCGCCGCCGGTGCTGGAGCGGCGGACGTGACCGCGCCCGCCGCCATCTGAAGGTCGGCATGGCCCTGACGCGGGCGATTCCTTAGATTCTACGGGTACACGCCCCACCGAGGAGACGAGATGCAAGCCAGTCATATCCCTATCCGCAACATCGCGGCCCTGGTCGCCTGCGTCCTGCTGCCGCTCGCCCTGAGCTCCTGCAGCACCCAGACGGTGACCCTGCACTATCCCGACGAGGAGATCGTCTTTCCGGAGTCCGGCCTCGCGCCGCCCCGCCTGCACATCGCCAAGGTGGAGGACCGGCGGCCCGGCGTGCAGCGCCGGGGGCAGGGCAAGTTCCTCGACATCACCTTCCCGTCCGACGAGAGCTGGGACCCCGCGGTGCGCGACATCTACCGCGACGCCCTGTCCCGCGACATCGCCCAGACCCAGCTGGCCGAGCTCACGCCGCTGCCCAGCCAGGCCGACTACACGGTCGAGGCCGTCATCCACTCCTTCCACTGCCGCATGACGCGCAGCGGCGCCTCCTACCTGCTGCCGCCGGCGGTGGGCATGCTGGGCGGCTTCGTCTGGGGAGACGATACCTCGGCGCGCCTGAAGCGGGGCGCCGTGCTCGGCGTGGTGGCCCTGGGCGCCATGCCCATGCCCCTGCACGTCACGGCCGAGGCCGAGGTGGAGCTGGTGCTGCGCGACGGCCGCGGCGAGAAGGTCTGGAGCGAGGTCTGCATCGGCCAGGTGGAGGACGACCGGGGCGTGCCCACCGTGTCGCGTCCCGACAAGTCCCTCGCCGAACGCTACATGCCCCAGGCCGTCAAGCGCTGCAACGCCTGCTTGCTGGGGCAGATGCGGCAGTTCCTGTCCTCGACCCGATCCAGGCTGGAGCGCTGACGCCGCGCACGGGCCGGAGCGCCTTCCGCGACACGCGTAGATCACATGATAACGCCCGGTCCCCAGGGACCGGGCGTCTCGTCGACAGGGGCGGCGCTCAGAGCAGGTCGGCCGCCAGGCTGGCCAGGTGGCTGCGCTCGCTCTTGGCCAGGGTGATGTGGCCGTAGATGGTCTCGTGCTTGAAGCGCTCCACCAGGTAGGTGAGGCCGTTGCTGCAGGCGTCGAGGTAGGGGTTGTCGATCTGGTAGGCGTCGCCGGTCAGGATCACCTTGCTGTCGTGTCCGGCGCGGCTGACCACGGTCTTGATCTCGTGGGGCGTCAGGTTCTGGGCCTCGTCGATGATGATGTACAGCTTGGGCAGGCTGCGCCCGCGGATGTACGTCACCGCCTCCACCTCGATCACGCCCGTGTCGAAGAGGTAGTCCACCTTGTCGGTGGCCTGCTCGAGCTCGGGATCCACCAGGAACTGGAGGTTGTCGAAGATGGGCTCCATCCAGCTCTCGAGCTTCTCCTCCTTGGAACCGGGCAGGTAGCCGATGTCGCGTCCCAGGGGCATGATGGGCCGCGACACCATGATGCGCCGGTAGGACTTTTCCTCGGCCACCTTGTGCAGGCCCACCGCCAGGGCCAGCAGGGTCTTGCCGGTGCCCGCCTGGCCCAGCATGGTCACCAGCTGGATGTCCTCGCGCAGCAGCAGCTCCAGGGCGAAGTGCTGCTGCAGGTTCAGGGCCTGCAGTCCCCAGGGGTGCAGCTCCTCGTAGCGCAGCTTCTCGATGCGGTCGGCGCCGGGCTGGTAGATGCCCAGGGCCGTCTGCTTGGGGTTGGCCGCGTTGCGCAGCAGGACGCCCTCGTTGGGGTGGAACTCGCCCTCCAGGGAGAGATGACCCTCGCTGTAGAAGGCGTCGATCTGGTCGCCCGAGCAGTCGAGCTCGGTCCAGCCCGTGTAGAGCTCGTCGAAATCCACCGTCTCGCGCTTGAGGTCCTCCGACCGGATGCCCAGGGCGTCGCCCTTCACGCGGGCGTTGATGTCCTTGGTGACGAAGGTGACGTCGACGCCCTGCTCCTTGAGGTACAGGGCCGAGGCGAGGATGCGGTTGTCGGGGATCGAGCCGTCCAGGCCCTTGGGCAGATGCTGCACGTAGTCGTCCACCAGCACGAAGAGCAGGCCGCCGCTGGGCAGGGGCACGCCCTCCCGCAGGGGGCCGTTCTTGCGCAGGGTGTCGATGGTGCGGATGACGCGGCGGGCGTTGCGGCCCCGCTCGTCGTTCTCCCGCTTGAAGCGGTCGAGTTCCTCGAGCACGTCGATGGTGACGATGATGTGATGCTCGTCGAAGCCGTCGACGGCGCCGGAGTCGTGGAGCAGCACGTTGGTGTCGAGGAGGAAGCAGCGGCCGGTCATGGCCGAGATCTTGACGCCGTTGAGGCCCTGAGAGGTCATGCGGATCCTCCTGGTGCTGTGTGGCGCGTCCTTGCGCCCGGAGGGAGTCTACCCCACATCATCGGCAGACTGCACGAGGAAATTAGTCGAACGCGCCGCGTCGCGAGGACTCCCGATCGCTGCGCATGACTCCGAATGATTGATTGTGAGATTAAAAAGTCGCCAATAATGCAGAATCAACGTTGCAGTCGTCGTGTAATGGGTGTAAATACGCCCTGATGATATCGTCAACGTGCGCATGCGGCGCGATCGGTCATACACTCGCCGGGAGGCAACCATGTCGGCTGGAAGCAACATCAACGCCAGGAGCTACGCCAGGGGCGTCATCGCGTCGGAGAGCGCGCGGCAGCAGCTGCTCGAGCGCATGCGCAAGGAGAAGGTCCGTTTCCTGAGGCTGATGTTCTCGGACATCCAGGGGCACAACAAGAACGTGGAGGTGCCCGAGTCCCAGTTCGCCAAGGCGCTCAAGGGCGAGATCATGTTCGACGGCTCCTCCATCGAGGGCTTCTCGCGCATCGAGGAGTCGGACATGCTGCTGGTGCCCGACCTCTCCACCTACGTGATCTTCCCCTTCGAGGAGTTCCAGGGCAAGGTCGCGCGCCTGATCTGCGACGTCTACAACGCCGACCACACCCCCTTCCAGGGCTGCCCCCGCGGCACCCTGCGCCGGGCCATCAACAAGCTCGACGCCATGGGGCTGCGCCCGGTCTGCGGCCCGGAGGTGGAGTTCTTCCTCTTCGAGCGCGACAAGAACGGCCAGCCGACGGTCCGCACCCACGACGCCGGCGGCTACTTCGACCTGCTTCCGGTGGACCTGGGGGAGGAGGCGCGCCGCGACATCGTGAACGTGCTGGAGGCGCTCGGCTTCGAGATCGAGGCCGCCCATCACGAGGTGGCGCCGGGGCAGCACGAGATCGACTTCAAGTACGCCGACGCGCTGCAATCCGCCGACTTCGTGATGACCTTCAAGATGGTCGTCAAGAAGATCGCCCTGGACTACGGCCTGCACGCCACCTTCATGCCCAAGCCCATCTACGGCCAGAGCGGTTCGGGCATGCACGTCCACCAGTCCCTGTTCCGGGGCGACGAAAACGTCTTCTTCGACGAGGACGCGCCCTACCAGCTCAGCGAGACGGCGCGCCACTACCTCGGCGGGCTGCTGCGGCACGCCCGGGGCTTCCTGGCGGTCACCAATCCCCTGGTCAACTCCTACAAGCGCCTGGTGCCCGGCTACGAGGCGCCGGTCAACGTGGCCTGGTCCGAGCGCAACCGCTCGCCCCTGGCGCGCGTGCCCGACCGGCGGGGCGTGGGCACCCGCGTGGAGGTGCGCGTGCCCGATCCGAGCTGCAACCCCTACCTGGCCTTCGCCGTCATGCTGGCCGCCGGCCACGACGGTATCGTCAACCGCATCGACTGCGGCGAGCCCGTCAACAAGAACATCTTCTCCATGAGCGAGCGGGAGAAGAAGCGCCTGAAGATCGTGCAGCTGCCGGGCAACCTGTCGGAGGCCCTGGTCCAGCTGCGCAAGAACGCGGTGATGCGGGAGAGCCTGGGCGAGCACATCTGGACCCAGTTCCTGGCCCACAAGGAGGCGGTCTGGCAGGAGTACATCTCGCAGGTGCACGACTGGGAGCTGCAGCGCTACCTGGGCAAGCACTAGACGTTGTACCCCGGCGGCGGCGCGTGTAGGATGTCGCCATGAACATGCGCCTTACACACGCGGGCGGCTCGCGCCGTCACGCTCCTCACCTGCTCGCGATCCTCGTCCTGCTGCTCGCCCCGGCGGCGTCGTGGAGCGACGAATCCCTGCGACATCCCGCCGCGCCCGGCACCCTCTTCGTGGAGGGTGTCGTGGCGGAGGCGACGCTCGTCCCGATCGAGAGCGGCGACGAGCGGACGTGGACCTGGGCCTGGGGCGCCCTGACCGTCAGCGATCCCGACCTCGTCGTCACCACCGCGCTGGGCCATCTCAGCTGGCCGTACGGCCGCGACGTTTCCGGCGCCAGCCAGGGCCGCCGACTGCTCTTCCGCGAGGGCGACTTCCCCGTCGACGGTCCGTTGCTGCTCCGAGGGGAGGGATTCAGGCTGTTCGTCTCGAGCGGGCGCCTGACCGTCTCGCCGGAGGCCCTCGTGCTCGCCGACGGTCCGCCCGACCGGTCGTCGATGCTCGGCCAGACCTTCCTCTTCCTCGGCGTGCTCCTGCTGACGGTCTTCATGGTCATGAAGGCGCGCGCCCGGACGTCCTCCTCATGACGCCCGTCTCGCGCGCGGGTCGGATCGCCGACGCGGCCACCCTGGCCTGCCTGGCGACCCTGCCCTGGATCGGCCTCTGCGTGGTGAAAGCCGTGTCGGGCCGGGATCTGGGCGCCGGCTTCCAGCCCGCCTACCTGCTGCTGATGCTGGCCCTCGCGGCCGCGATCCTGGATGCGCGCGGTCGCGCCGACGCGCCCGCCGTGCCCGTGGCCTGGTTCTGGAGTCTGGCGCTGGGCACGATCCTCGTCTCGGCCCTGGGCGTGTGGCGGGCGCCCGGGCTCGCGCCGCCGGACGAGGCCTGGGCGCGTTACGCCCGCCAGCTGGTCCAGTGGCTGCTGATGGCCGCCTTCGCCTGGCACCTGGCCCGCTGGCTGCGGGGCGAACGGCGCTGGCGCTGGGCCGTGACGGCCCTGGCGGCGGGGCTGGTCTTCCAGACGCTCTACGGGGCATGGCAGGCGGTGGATTTCTACCGGCCCGGCGGCGTGTTCGCGGCCCTGGAGCGCGTGTTCACCTCCAACCCCGCAATCCTGTCCGGCTCGGAGGAGCTCTATCTCGGACGCGACTTCGTGGGCGTGCCCCGCGTGCGCGGGACGGCCTGCGAGCCCCTGTACCTGGGCAACTACGTGCTGATGGTCCTGCCCTGGCTGTGGCTCTCGGCCGCCGGACGGCGTCGCCGGCTGTGGCTGCCGCTGCTGGCGGTCCTGCTGCTGGCGGCCACCTGGTCGCGGGGAGCCTGGCTCGCTGCGGGACCGGGGCTGCTGGCGGCCGTCGTGCTTGCGGCCCGTGCGGGACGTCTGCGGTGGCGCCGTCTGACGGCCTTCGCGGTGCCGGCCGTGCTGCTCGGCCTGGTGGCCGCGCACCTGTTGAGCGACGGGCGGTTGACCGACCTGATCTGGCAGCGTCTGCGGCAGTCGGTCAGCACCGAGGACTGGTCCAACCTCACCCGCTGGTATTCCATGCAGGCGGCCTGGCGGGGCTACGAGCTCTCGCCGCTGTACGGGATCGGCTGGGGGCAGTTCGGTCATCATTTCGCCCGGCTGGTCGATCCCATGGGCCTGCAGAGCCAGTTCGCCTGGCCGGTGGTCAACAACTACCCCCTGGCGGTGCTCTGCGAGACGGGGGTGCTGGGGTTCGCGGCCCTGGTTGTGAGCGTCGCGGCGCTGGCCCGGCGCGTCTGGCGGGCCGTGACCCCGTCCGGCGACGGCGCGCTGGACGCGAAGCGCAGGCGCCTGATCGCCGCGGCCGCCGGCGCGACCGCCGTGTGGGCGCAACTGATGACCTTCTCCCAGTACAACCTGCCCCACATCTGGGTCGCGGTGGGGCTGCTGCTGGCCGCCCTGTCCGAAGCGGAGACGGGGGAGGCGCGCCGGTGAGCGGCCGCCCCCTGATCCTGATCGACGGCCAGCCCGCGCGGCCGCCCTGCACGGGCGTGGCCTGGTCGGTGGTGGAACTGGTCCAGGCCCTGGCGCTGGAGCCCCGCGGGGCGCGGTTCGTCCTGGCTACCGATCACCCCGAGCTTTATCCCGGCCTGGACGGGGCCGAGGAGTGGGAGCTGTATCCCTGCGGCGCCGGCGGCGGGGGACTGGCGCGTCTGAAGTGGACCCAGCACGGGCTGCCGGCCCTGGCCCGTCGACTCGGAGCCGACCTGATCCACGCCACCACCTTTCCCGTGCCGAGACGCGCGCCGTGTCCCGTAGCGCTGACCGTCCACGACGTGGCCTTCCACCATTTCCCGTCCACGGTCACCCGCTCGCGGCTGTGGGCCTATCGGCTCACGCTCCCGCCCTCGCTGCGCCGGGCCGGCGCGATCCTGGTGAACTCGGAGAACACGGCCCGCGAGCTGGCCGACTACCTGCCGGAGATCGCGGACCGCATCGTGACGACTCCGTTCGGTACGCCCCGCTGGGTCCTGGATCGCGATCCGCCCGCTGTACGTCCGCCCGCGGCCCCCGTCCTGTTCGTGGGGGCCCTGGAGCCGCGCAAGAACCTGGCGGGCCTGCTGGAGGGGTTCACGCGCTTCCACGCGGCCTCGGCGGACGATCCGGAGCGGGGGCCGCGCCCCCGTCTCGTGGTGGTCGGTGGCGGCGGATGGCGTAATGAGAGTGAAATCAAGAGGATGGACGAGATGGCTCAGAAAGGGCTGTTGGAGCGGGTCGGTCATTGCGACCGCGAGGATCTCTGGCGGCGGCTCATCTCGGCCCGGGTCTTGCTCTTCCCATCCTTGCACGAGGGCTTCGGATTCCCGATCTTGGAAGCCATGGCGGCGCGCCTGCCCGTGATCACTTCGGACCGGGGCGCCATGCGCGAAGTGGCCGGCGACGCGGCCCTGCGGGTCGATCCCGACGATCCCGACGACATCGCGCGCGGCCTGGACCGGATCCGGCGGGACGACGAACTCGCTCGACGCCTGAGCGAGGCCGGCGCGGACCGTTGCCTGGACTTCGACTGGCGGACCACCGCGGAAAGGACGTACTCGGCGTACCTGAGGCTATTGGTAGATCGATAACGGACGACGAAATAATCGTTGCCGTCCCGTAGACCGTGACATAGGGTGCGGGATGCATGAGCCGCCGACGGACCGGCGGTCCAAAGCCCCAAGGGGACGACATTGAGTACGGAATTGATCGTTCTGATCAGCGCCTCGGTGGCATTTGCACTGTCCTGGTTGGTCCAGCCTCCCTTCCGGAGTCTGGGCTTTCTCACAGGTATCGTCGACCATCCCGGTTATCGCCGCTCTCATCGTGAGCCGGTGCCCCGCACCGGCGGCATGGCCATCTTCATCACCTTCTTCGTGACCCTCTACATCCTAGAAGACATGGTCCTGACGGAGCCGTTGCCCTGGTCCTGGCTGGGCGCGCTCGGATGTTCGGGGCTGGCCATCCTCGCGCTGGGCGTCGGCGACGACCGCTTCCACATCCACGCGGAGAAGAAGCTATACGGCCAGCTGCTGGTGATCCTGGGGCTGATGGTGATGGGCCAGCGGCTGAACGTGGTGGTGCTGCCCTTCCTGGGCGCGGTGGAGCTGGGCGGCTGGGCCTGGCCGGTGACCCTGCTCTGGTATCTGGGCTTCATCAACTCCATGAACCTGATCGACGGGCTGGACGGCCTGGCCAGCGGCATCGGCGTGATGGCGACGATCTGCATCGCCGCGGTGGCCTTCGTGCTCGGCGACGTCTTCTCCCTGATCGCGGCCTCGACCCTCGGCGGCGCCACGCTGGCCTTCCTGTACTGGAACGTGAGCCGGCGCAAGATCTTCCTCGGCGACTCGGGCAGCATGTGGTTGGGCCTGGCCCTGGCCAGCATCATGATGCACGTGGGGCAGCACAGGTCCGTGCCCCTGCTGCTGCTGCTGGCGCCCATGGTGGTGCCCATCTGGGACACCGGCACCACCATCATCCGCCGCTACCGCAAGCGCGCGTCGATCTTCGAGGCCGACGACTACCACCTGCACCACAGGCTGGTCCGGCTGGGCTTCCAGCCCGGCAGCACGGTCAAGCTGCTGCTGCTGATCACCGCCGGCTCGGTGCTCTTCGCCCTGTCCGATTCCCTATCGATTCCCTGGCTGGGGCTGCCGGCCCTGGCGTGCTGGCTCTGGCCGGTCCAGATCTGGGGCGACCGGCGACGCCGGGAGGACACCAAGCCGGCCCTGGACTTCTTCAGCGAACTGCTCTTCGTGCTCGGCCTCGACGACAAGGTGGAGGACACCTTCCACCGCCGTCGGCGACAGGTGGCCGAGATCATCGACATCCAGGCCGAACGGCGCCGTGTGACGCGGGTCATCTCGGCGGCGGCCGCCGCGGGCGCGAGCTCGTCCGAGGACATCGTCGAGACGGACGGGGAGTCCACGAACACCGAGCGCGACCATGTCGTTCTCTCCTCTTCCCACCGCGCTACTGACTGATCTCGGCTCTTCGCCGGGCGGTGTCCTCGTCGAGCTGGGCTGTGGCGACGGCCGCTTCACGCGCGTCCTGCGCGAGGCCGGGGCCCATGTGGTCGCGGCGGATCGGAGCAGGCCGTGCGTCGCGCCGGGACCTCTCGACCTGTGCGCCGACGCCGAGCGACCGCCGCTGCGCGGCGTGGACGGCCTGATCGCGGCGAACCTGCTGCGCCACCTGTGGACGGACGAGGCCGGTGCGGAGTTGCTGTCCCGCTGGTGCGACTGTCTCGCGCCCGGCGGACGGCTCTGGATCCTGGAGGACGAGCCGGCCACGGAGCCGGGTCCGGCGGACACGTACCGCCGCCTCCAGGACTGGCTGGCGCGGGTGGTGCCCTGGCGACGCGGCCTGTTGCCGCGGGCCCGGGTGGAGGCCGTCCTGGACGGGGCCGGGGGGGGGCGTGACTGGAGTTTCGGCGCGCGCCGGAATCTCTTTGCTCCTCCGGACCCGGCGGATGTGGTATCATTATTGAAGGACGACGCGGGCCTCATCGCCGATGACGCCGCGTCGTTGGCTGTACGGGCGTCGCGCGACGGCCTGTCCTACGGCGACTACTGGTGGGCCCGATACGAACGGAAGCAGGCTTGAGTCGGAGTCGCATAGCTACCGGACCTTTCCTGATCGATCTGCTCGCGCTGGGATTGCTGGCCGTCCTGCTGACCGCCGGCTTCATCTTCCTGCGCCCGCGCGCCGTCGTGGACTGGACGGATGCCCGGGCCGTGGTCCTGGAGAGCGACGACTGGGGCCTGTGCGGCTTCACGCCCGACCGCGCCACCATAGACGGCGCCGACGTGGCGGCCATCGCGCCCGGCGACACGCCCGGCGTCTACCGCTACTCCACCCTCGAATCCGCCGCCGACGTGAACCGGCTCGCCGCACTGCTTTCGTCCCACGTGGGCCGCGACGATTTCCCGGCGGTCCTGCAGGCCAACTACATCGTCAGCTCCCTGAGCTGCCGGGCCGGCGAGGCGCCGGGGGATGACCTCAGCTGGGACCGCGCCTCCCTGCCGGAGCTCCCGGCGACCTACGCCCGACCGGGTCTGTGGGGCGCCGTTCGCGAGGCCGTGGCCGAGGGGGTCTGGTGGCCCGAATACCACGGGCTGTGGCACTACAATCCCGAGGACCGCATGGAGCGGGTGGTCGGCAATGCGGAGGCGGCCCGCGTCGCCGCACGCGGCCTGCTGATCTATCCCGGCATCGCCACGTCCTACGAACTGGCCGATGGTCGCGATCCCGCCCGACTCGCCGCTGAACTGGCGGAGGGACTGGAGATCTTCGCGGACCTCTTCGATCGGGACGCCACCTCGGTCATCGCGCCCGACTACGCCTGGAACCGGGACCGGGAAGTCATGTGGCGCGAAGCCGGTCTGGGCATCGTGCAGGCCAAGCGGGAGCAGCGCTCCCTGACGAAGGTCGGGGCCACGCTCCTGGACCGGCTGTTGAAGGTCGTCGAGCGGAGCTGGCGCTATCTGAGCGATCGCCGCCTCGACTACCTCAACCGCAATTGCCACCTCGAAGGGGCCCAGGCCGCGGATCCGGACCGGCACGCTGCGGCCTGCCTGGTCGCCGTGCAGGACGCGTGGCGCAACGGGGAACCCGCCATCATCGCCACCCACCGCGTGAACTACGCCAACCTCGATTCCGTGTCCTGCGATCTGGGACACGACACCCTGGACCGTGTGCTCACGGGCCTCCGGAACGGGGCCGACACGGCCCCCCTCTACCTGACCGACCCGGAGATCGCACAGCTGAGCCGCCGCGGCGTCAGCGCGCGCGATACCGGCTCGCGCATCCTCGTGCGGAACCTGAGCCATTCGCGCCGTCCGGTGCTGCTGCCCTGCGAGCCGGGCCAGAATCCCCGCATCGTCTGGCTGTCGCCCGGAACCAGCGTCGCCGTCGCCAGGCCCTGATACGCCGGGTGGATTGAATCCTGTCCCCGTTTATGGTACAATGGTCTTGCTCCTCGGGACGGTGACGGCACCGCACGGGGGGCGAGCTTCGAGAAGGCAACTTCAGGTCGAGCAGGGTGTACCTCGCCCCGGGTAAGACCGGACACCTCAGCTTTGAAGGACAACTCGGACTATGCTCCCGACTCCGTCACGGCACGTCGCCGGGTCTCACGCTAAATCCGACCGCCACGTCCGCGGGTCCAGCCCCTCCGTCCTCAGCACTCTCATCGCGGCGGCGATCGTCGGCCTCTGCGTCGTCTCGGCCCCGTGGGCCCCGATGGCCCGGGCTGCGGACGTTCTGGACCTGAGCGTCGCGTTGCCCGGCCAGCCCGAGGTCACCGCGGCGTCCGGCGGCTACACGGTGGCGTGGGACGGCCTGCCCGTCCTCGGCGACACCGGCCTGCCCGAACTCCCGTACCGCGACGTCCACGTGGTCCTGCCCCCGGGGACCCGGGCCGCGGACGCCCGCGTGACGCCGGTCGCGTTGCACCGCGGGCTCGCGACGGTCCCCCTGCGCACCGCCGGCGCATCCGTCGCCTCGGAGGGCGGGCAAGTGACCGTCGCCCGGACTCCCGTCGGAGAAGCGTCCTATCCCGCGGTCCGGGGCGAACTCCTCGGAACGCAGCTGCGGCACGGCCGCGCCGTCGCGACGGTGCGTCTCTATCCCCTGGCCGCCGAGATCGGTCCCGAGGGCTGGCGCGTCGCGGACTGGGCCTCCGAGCTCGACGTCTCCCTGCGCCTGGTGCCGGACGAGCGCGACCGCGTCGAACCCCGGCGCGCCTCTCCCGGCGTCGCCCGACGCCGCGCGGCCCGTCTCGCCGAGCAGGTCCTGAATCCGGCGGCCCTGACCGCCTATGCCCGGACGCACACGGCCAAGGCCGCCGACGCCGCGCCCGGCTTCGTGCCCACCGCCGCCCCCTCCCTGGACGGGTCGCCCGTGGAGTACGTCATCGTCACCGTCGACGCGTTCGCCGCCGACTTCCAGACGCTGGCCGACTACAAGACCGACCGCGGCATTCCCACGGTGGTGCGCACGGTCGACTGGATCCGCGACAACTACGCCACCAGCGACGGTCTCTCGGCCATGATCCGCGACTTCCTGCGCGACGCGTACACGCACTGGGGCACGGAATACGTCATGCTGGGCGCCGACGTGGAGATCATTCCCACCAAGATGATCTACAACAGCCTGTACCCCGCAGGCGAAGGCAGCGAACTGCCGGTCGACCTCTACTACGCCTGTCTCGACGGGAACTGGAACGCGGACGCCGACGACGTGGCCGGCGAGCCCGGACCGGTCGGCGCCGGGGGCGACGAGGTGGACCTGGCCGCCGAGCTGCATCTCGGCCGGGCGCCGGTCAAGACGACCGTCGACGTGCAGAACCTCGTGGACAAGATCCTGCAGTACGAGCGGGACAACATCGGCGACTACCTGGGCCGCTACCTCTTCATGAGCGAGGTGCTCACGCCCAGCAACTACGCCCCGGGCGACGACATCGTCACCGACGGCGCCACCTACAGCGAGTCCATCGTCGACGGCCTGCTCGGCGGGAAGCCCATCGGCTACGACCGCTACTACGAGGCCGACGAATTCTGGCCCGGCTCGCATCCCGAGACCAAGTCGAACGTGCTGTCCGCCATGACCAGCGGCCAGTACGGCTTCGTCAACCACATCGGCCACGGCTTCATCGACGTCATGTCGGTCGGCGACAGCTCGCTGGTCATGCGCGACGTGCGGGGCCTGGCCAACCGGCCCAACTACTTCATCCTGACCAACGTCAACTGCGCGTCCGCGGCCTTCGACCGCAACTCCATCATCGAGCGTTTCATCACCACCGCCGAGGGGGGCGGGGTGTTGTCCATCGGCTCGTCGCGCGCCGCCTTCCCGTCCACGGCCACGCTCTTCCAGTACAGCCTCTACGAGGCCATGCTCGAGCTGGGCGCCACGACCGCCGGCGAGGCCTTCACGCTCAGCCGCGAGCCTTATCTGGGGGCGGCGGAGGACAACAGCGTCGAGCGCTGGACCGTCTTCTCGCTGGCGCTGATCGGCGACCCGACCCTGCGGCTGTGGACCGCGTCTCCCGACTCGCTCACCGTGCTCGCGCCCACGGACCTCACCGTCGGCCCGCAGCAGGTGATCGTGGACGTGCAACGCACGGGCGCGCCCCTCGAGGGCGCCCGCGTCTGTCTGGCCAAGACGGACGAATGCTACGCCGTGGGCTACACCGACGCCGCGGGGCAGGTCGCGCTAGACGTGTCCCCGTCTTCGCTCGGCGAGGTCCGGCTCTCGGTCGAGGCTCCCAATTCGGCGATCCACGAGGCGGTGCTGCCGGTGCTCACGAGCGGCTCGCCCGTCATCGCCCTGCTGGACGTGACCCTCCACGACGACGGCAGCCACGGTTCGATCGGCAACGGCGACGGCCGGCCCGACGCGGGGGAGACGGTGGCCCTGCTGCCCCGCTTCGTCAATCGCGGCGACGTCGCGGCGGCCTCCGCCACGCCCGTCGCCCTGCAGGGCGCCTACGACGGCGTGACCGCGCTCGTCGGCGCCAGTTCGGCGCCCGCCCTGGCGCCGGGCGAGGACGCCGCGGGCGACGCCGCCCTCCTGCTCCAGCTCGACCCGGCCCTGGCCGACCGCACGCGCGTATCGCTGGCCCTGGCCTCCACCGGCGGCGGCGCCGTCCTGGACGACGCCTACGAGCTCGAGGTCCTGGCGCCCGAGATCGTGCCCGCCGTGCTGGACTGGAGCGACGTCGGCAGCGGCAACGGCAACGGACTCATCGAGGACGGCGAGGTTATCCGCGTCAACCTGAGCCTGCGCAACGACGGCGCGGGCGCGGCGACCGGCCTGACCGGCTGGCTGGATCCGGGCGTGTTCGGTGTCTCGGTCGTGCAGGGCTCGACATCGTGGTCGGACATCCCCTGCCGCGGCGAACTCGAGCAGACCGTGGAGTTGCAGCTCAGCATCTTCGCGATCCAGCACAGCTACGAGGCGCTGCTCCATGTCGAGGACGCCTACGGCCGCCAGTGGTCCCACAGCTTCAACCTGGTGGTGCCCGTCGATGTGGTCCTGGACGAGCCGATCGCGCCGGGTCCCGGCCGCATCGACCTGGTCTGGGAGCCTGCACAGGGGCTGGGCATCCGGGGCTACCACGTCTACCGCTCCCTCTCGCCCAACTTCGGGTACGAGCGGATCACCGAACGGCCCACCTCGGGCGCGACCTACGAGGATTCGGGGCTCGAGGACCTGACCAAGTACTACTACAAGGTGACCACGGTCTCGGAGTCGGGGCTGGAGAGCCGGCTGTCGTCGCTCACCTCGCTGCACACGGCACCCGGCGACGCCCCCGGATTCCCCAGCATCATGACCGCCGAGACCTCGAGCCACGTGGCCCTGGGGGATCTGGACGGGGACGGCCGTCCCGAGATCGTCACCGCCGCCGACGCCATCTACGTCTGGCGCGAGGACGGGACCGAGCTGCGCGACGGCGACGGCGATCCGCTGACCTTGGGCCCCTTCCACAACAACGGCGAGGTCTGGACGCCGGCCGGCGTCACCCTCGGCGACCTGACCGCGGATCCCGGCCTGGAGATCGTGGCCTCCTGCCGGTCCACCAACCAGATCTTCGTCTTCGAGAGCGACGGCGGCATCGCGCCCGGCTGGCCGCGCGACATGAACGACTGGAACTGGTCGACGCCGGCCGTGGGCGACCTCGACGACGACGGCGACCAGGAGATCGTGGCCACCTCGGTCCAGGGCCGCACCTACGCCTGGCATCACGACGGCACCGAGGTGTTCGACGGCGACGACGACCCGGGCACCCAGGGCGTCTTCCACGTGCGGCCCAGCGAGTGGTTCCAGCTGGCTTCGCCGGCCCTGGCCGACCTCGACGGCGACGACCAGCTCGAGGTGCTGATCACCACGCGCCATTCGGACGGCACGCCGGACGCCCTGCACGCCGTCCGCCTCGACGGCACCGAGCCCGCGGGGTGGCCCTACGTCTTCGGCGTCTGGGCCCCGAGCAACACGTCGCCGGCCGTGGCCGACCTGAACAACGACGGCATCCTGGAGATCGTCGTCATCAGCGAGAACGACTACCTGCACGTGATCGACGAGTTCGGCGATCCGGTGGCCCCGTACCCCCTGCCCCTGGTCGCGACGGGCATCGACGCCGGCATCGCCACGCCGTCGCCCGCCCTGGGCGACCTGGACGAGGACGGCCGCCTGGATATCGTCGCGGTCGAGATCCTCGACAAGCACAACGGTCTGGTCCACGTCTTCGATCTCGACGGGAACGAGCTGCCCGGCTGGCCGCGCGAGGTCGAGGGGAACTCCGAGTCCTCGCCCATCGTGGGCGACGTCTCCGGCGACGGCGTGCCCGACGTGATCTTCGGCATCGGCGGCGGCAGCGACACCGGCCCCAACCGCATCTACGGCTTCCGCGCCAGCGGCCACGACCTGTACGGCTTCCCCATCGCGACGGTCGGCCCCGTCCGGGCCACTCCCGCCCTGGCGGATCTGGGCGGCGACGGCGACGTGGACCTGGTCTACGCGGGCTGGGACCTGTCGATCGACGTCTGGGAACTGGACAAGCCCTATAATCCGATGGCCATGCCCTGGCCGACCTTCCAGGGCAACGTCTCGCGCACGGGCGTCTTCGGCATGGAGGATCCCGACACCGGGACCGACGAGCCCGTGATCCCCCTGCGCCTGGACCTGGCCCAGAACGCGCCCAATCCGTTCAATCCGGTCACGAGCATCGCCTTCACCCTGCCGGATTCCTACGACGGCCGGGTGGAACTGGTCGTCTACGACCTGCTGGGGCGGCGCGTGCGCACGCTGGTCGACGGACGACTGGTGGCCGGCCGGCACGTGGCGACCTGGCGAGGCCGCGACGATGCGGGACGCGCCGCCGCCTCGGGCGTCTATCTGTACCGCCTGCTCACCGATGACGGCGAACGGCGGGGGAGGATGACGCTGGTGCGCTAGGCTCGGCCGTGTTGACAGGCCCGGAAGCCTGCGGTACAATGGGATTTCACCGTGTAATATGCACACTGCCCGCCAAACGACACTTGCCGGGAGGAATGCTGGGCGAAATGGCTAAAAGGCGGCGGAGATCGATTCGATCGGCCGCGGCACCAGTTGTTCCCTGGATTGCAAGTGCTCCACTAGAGCGATAACTGAAAGCGCAGCACGGAATCCCTGGGATTCCGTCATGGGGGGTAACCTATGTTACGTCAGCGCCACTCGGCGAAAGAACTCTTCGCGGGCCTCGGGCTCGTCCTGGCCCTGCTCCTGCCGCTGGTCCCGACGTCGGCCGACGCCGCGGACGTCGTGCACACCGGCGGCTTCGACCTGAGCGAACTGAGCTGGTTCGACCGGGCGGACGGAAGCGTCGAACCGGTCCTGCCCGGCACCCGGGGTCTGGACGACACCGGCCAGCCCGCCTTGACCGGCCGTTCCCTGACGCTGCTCGTACCGGCCGACGCGCCGCTCGGAGAGGTGGAGATCGTCCCCCTGTCGACGATCCGTCTCCGGGCCCCGGCGCCCCTGGCCCTCGCCGAGCGCCAGATCAGCAGCGAGGGCGTGGCGGGCGAACAGGCCATCCACGGCGAAGCCGGCTCCGACGTGTTCCCGGCGGCCTGGGGCCGCCGCGGCGGCGCGCACGCCCTGCGCGGCTACCGCCTGCTGACGATCACCGTCTATCCCCTGCGGGCGGTCCGCGGCGCGGACGGTACGTGGAGCGAGATCGATTTCCTGGAGAGCTACGAGGTGCGGCTGCGGCCCGACCCGCAGCCCGTCGATCCCGACGCCATGGTGGTTCGCCACCGCAAGGTGCCGGGGGAGCGCGTCCGTCTGGAACGCACCCTCCGCGACCTGGTCGACAACCCCGAAGCGCTGGCCGGCTATCCGCGCCAGGACGGCGTGGAGGTCGAGGTGTCCGAGAAGGGCTTCGCGCCGAGCAAGACCCCCAGTCTCAGCGGCAGCCCGGTCTCGTACCTGATCATCACCAACGAGGACATGGCGGCGGCCTTCCAGCCCCTGGCCGACCACCGCACGGCCCAGGGCCTGCCCGCCGTGGTCAAGTCCGTGGAGTGGATCGAGGCCAACTACAGGCACGGCGTCGACGTCCAGGAGACCATCCGCTCGTTCATCCGCGACGCCTACCAGCGCTGGGGCGTGGAGTACGTGCTGATGGGCGGCGACACGGACATCGTGCCCGCCCGGTTCATCACCAGCACCTTCTATCCGCCGGGCGGCTCGACCGTGATCCCCGCGGATATCTACTTCGCCTGTCTCGACGGCAACTGGAACGCGGACGGCGACGCCAACTTCGGCGAGCCCAGCGTCAGCGCCCTGAATCCGGGCGACGACTGCGACATGGCCAGCGACGTGAGCTTCGGCCGCGCCCCGGTCAGCGACGTCGCGGGGGCCCAGAGCTTCGTCAACAAGGTGATCGCCCACGAGACGGCTCCCGCCGGCTCCGAATTCTGCAACCGCATCCTGTTCGCGGCCGAGGTCCTGTTCCGCAACCAGCAGGACGAGATCACCCTGGACGGCGCCGACTACGCCGAGGACATCGTCGACGACATCGTGGTGCCCTGCACGGACATGGAATACGTCCGGATGTACGAGTCCTACGACCGGCTCGACGAGTTCTCGCAGCCCATGTATCCGGGCGCGGTCAACGAGACCCGGGCCGCGGTCCTGGACAGCCTCAACAGCGGCAACTACGGCATCTTCAACCAGATCGGGCACGGCTTCTTCTTCGACATGTCGGTGGGCGACGCCAACATCACCGGCGGCGACGCCGACCAGCTCACCAACGCCAACACGTTCCTGATGTACGGCCTGAACTGCGCCTCGGCGGCCTTCGACTACAACTGCCTCATGGAGCGCTTCCTCGAGAATCCCAACGGCGGGTCCTACGCCTCGGTCGGCGCCAGCCGCGCGGCCTTCCCGTCCACGGCCAACGACTTCCAGGTGGAGTTCTTCGACCAGCTGATGTGCCAGGGGAAGGACCGCCTGGGCGACCTGATCGCCCTGAGCCGGCTGCCCTGGCTCGACTTCGCCTCTTCGGACAGCTTCACCCGCTGGACCTACCTGAACTACACCCTGCTCGGCGACCCGGCCCAGAAGGTCTGGACGGCCGAGCCCGAGACCGTCGACATCACCGCGCCCGGCAGCCTGACCGTCGGCGAGCAGATCGTGCAGGTCTCCGTGAGCGCGGGCGGCCAGGACGTCGAGGGCGCCGAGGTCACCCTGCAGCGCGCCGACGTCTACGTGCACGGCACGACCGACGCCCTCGGCGAGGTCGACCTGCCGTTGGTGCTCACCGACGCGGGCGACCTCACCCTCACCGTGCGCGGCGTGAACCTGGAGCAGGCCTCTGCCGCGATCACCGTCTCCAATCCGGGCGCCTACATCGCCCTGGCGGACATGACCGTCATCGACGACGGCACCTCCGGCTCCAGCGGCAACGGCAACGGCGTCATGGAGGCGGGCGAGACCGTGGCCCTGCTGGCCGACTTCGAGGACACCGGCGCGGGCGGCGCCACCGGGTTGACCGCCAGCCTGACCACTACCGCGGCCGGCGTCACCGTCGTCGACGGCGACGTGGCGGTGCCGGATATCGGCTCGGGCGGATCGACCACGGCCTCGGCCCCGTTCCTCGTGAGTTTCAATCCCCTGGTCTTCGACGGCTTCCTGCTCGATTTCCGCATCGAGGTGGACGACGGCGCCGAGACCTGGGTCAGCGAATGGTCCGCGACCATGGCCGCGCCCGAGGTGGAGCCCGTGGTCCTGGAGTGGTACGACACCTTCTACGGGGACAGCGACGGCGTCGTCGACGACAACGAACGCATCGCCCTGCGCGTGATGGTGAAGAACTTCGGCATGGGCCGCAGCGACGTGCTGACCGCCCGCCTGCGCACCGGGAGCGCCAACGTCACGCTGGTCGACACCGTGGTGACCTTCACGGACCTCGACCTGCTGGACACCTCCTACGGGGACGCCCTGTTCTCCCTGCGGATCATCGACGCCGGCGCCCCCTACGACGCCCGCATCGATTTCGAGGACGACAAGGGCCGCACCTTCAGCCACGCCCTGCAGATCGTCGACCCGTCCGTGCCGACGGGGCTCGGCTTCGCCCTGACCCTGGGCGCGGACGTGATCGAGCTCGTCTGGGATCCGGTCGAGGAGGAGGACGTCGTCGGCTACCACGTGTACCGCTCCCTGACCGAGGCCACCGGGTTCGAGCGCATCAACATCGACCTGGTGGAGGGCACGTCGTACTACCGCGACGGTGGCCTCGCCGCGCTGACCCGCTACTACTACCGCGTCAGCGCGGTGACAGCCTCGCTGATCGAGGGCGACATGTCCCAGGCGGCCGCCAAGAGCACGGCGCCGCCGGAGCTGGGTAACTTCCCGCTGCCGTTCGGGCGCGAGACCGACAGCCATTGCGCGGTGGGCGACGTGACCGGCGACGGCAACCTGGAGGTCGTGCTGACCGCCGACGAGGTCTATGTCTGGACCTCCCTGGGCGGCGAGCTCTTCGACGGCGACAACGACGCCCAGACCCTCGGACCGATCACCGACCTCGAGGGTCGCTTCACGGCCATGGCGGTGGCCCTGGCCGACCTCGACGACGAGCCCGGCCTGGAGATCATCTGCTCCGATCGCGACGAGAAGAAGGTCTACATCTTCAAGGCCGACGGCAGCCTGCTGCCGGGCTGGCCCCAGTCCACGGGCAACATGTGGGTCTGGGCGCCCGCCGCGGTGGGCGACATCGACGGCGACGGCGAGCCCGAGATCGTCTGCAACACCCTCAACAAGCGGACCCTGGCCTGGAACGTCGACGGCACCGAGGTGCGCGACGGCGACTCCAACCCGGGCACGCACGGCATCCTGATCGACCGCGGTCCGGAGCTGTCCTGGGACGGCTGGAACCGCTCGGGCCCGGCCCTCTTCGATCTGGACGACGACGGCGCCAAGGACATCATCTTCGGCACCCGCTACGGCTGGGAGACCATGAACTCCCTGCGCGCCTACCGCTGGGACGGCACCCAGCTGCCCGGCTTCCCCGTGGAGACGGCCGTGGGCGGCAGCATCATGTGCAGTCCCACCGTGGCCGACCTCGACGGCGACGGCGTCCACGAGATCATCTTCGTCTCGGAGAACAACCGGCTCCACGTGGTCCACGAGGACGGCAGCTACTACGACGGCTTCCCCATCGTCTTCCAGGCCTCGAGCGAGATGGGCGACCGCACCTGTCCGAGCCCGGCCGTGGGCGACTTCGACGAGGACGGCGAGCTGGAGATCGCCGCGGTGGCGGTCCACAGCAGCCTGGAGTCCTACATGTGGGTCATCGACACCGACGTGGTCGGCGGCTCCAGCGGCGACCCGCTGCCCGGCTGGCCCGCGCATATGGAGGGCAATTCGAACGGCAGCGTCGTCGTGGGCGACATCGACGGCGACGGCCTGCTCGACTGCATGCTGGGCATCGGCGGCGGCAACACCGAGGCGCCCAACAACCTCCACGCCTTCACCCACGACGGCGAGGACGTGGCGGGCTTCCCGCTGACCCTGGGCGGTCCGGTGAATCCGACGCCGGTGATCTGCGACCTGGACGACGATCACGACGTCGACATCGTCTACGGCGGCTGGGATCTCAACATCCACGTCTGGGACATGCCCTTCGCCTTCGACGGCACGAAGATGCCCTGGATGACCTTCCGCGGCAGCACGCACCGGGACGGCGTCTTCCTCATGCTGAGCACCACCGACACGCCCGAGTTGCCCGAGATGGCCCGGCTCACCCTGGAGCCCAACCACCCCAATCCCTTCAATCCGAGCACCTCGATCCGTCTCTACGTGCCCGGCGAGGGCGGCGCGGTGGATCTGAGCGTGGACGTGTTCGACGTCTCCGGCCGTCTCGTGCGCTCCCTGCACGCCGGTCCGGTCACGCCCGGCTGGCATACAGTCACCTGGCAGGGACGGGACGATCAGGGCCGTCCCCAGTCCAGCGGCGTCTACTTCCTGCGCGCGGCCGCGGGCGGGGATCGGTCCACGGTGAAGATGTCGCTCGTGAAGTGACGAGGCGCCGGACCGGTTGACCCGGTCCCCGCCGGACGATACACTTGGACGCGGTCCCGTCGGACGACGGGACCGCGTCTTCATACCAACCGGGAGAGCCCATGCGCCGCGTCGCCCGCACGCTGACCGCCCTGTTGTTCGCGCTGCCCTGGCTGGCGGGCTGCGGCGGCGACCGTGAGCCGGTGTCTTCCGGGCCCGTCGACGGCGGCACCGCCGTGATCGCCTTCGCCGAGGATCCCGACATCCTCAACCCGTTGATCTACCAGAGCGCCTCGAGCGGCCAGATCCTGGTGCTGCTCCACGAGGGGCTGGTCGAGATGGGGGAGGACCTCTACTACCACCCCCATATCGCCGGCGACATCCTCTTCTCGCCGGACAGCCTCGGTATCACCCTGCCCCTGCGGGACTGGTCCTGGTCCGACGGCCGCCCCGTCACCGCCCACGACGCGGTCGCCGCCTTCGAGCTGTACATGGACCCGCTGGTGGCGAGCCCGCGCAGCGGCGGTCGGCTGCGCAACATCGCCGGCGTGACGGCCTTGGATTCCTTCACGGTCGCCTACCGCTTCCACGAACGGCGCGCGGATCAGGTCCCCGCCCTCGGGCATTTCCTGTTTCCGGCCCACCGCGTGGCCGCTCTGGACCGGGGCGAAGTGGGCGCCTGGCCGCTGAACGAGGCGCCGGTCTGCTCGGGGCCCTACGTCCTGGAACGCTGGCGCCGCGGCCGCGAGGTGGTGCTGGCCCGCAACGAACTGTATTCGGGCGGGCGCTCCCGGCTCGACCGCCTCGTCTTCCGGATCATCCCGGAGAAGACCGCCGCCGTGGTGGAGCTGGAGACCGGCGGCGTGGACCTGGTGGAGGACGTGCCGGCGCACCACGCCCGACGGCTGGCGCAGCGCGACGACATCGTGCTGACGCACATCGACAGCCGCCTGATCGGGCAGATCTACTGGAACCACGAGCTGGAGCTGTTCCGGGACCGGCGGGTGCGCCAGGCCCTGTCCCACGCCATCGACCGGTCCCAGTTCAGCGAGGGACTGCTCGGCGGCTTCGGGGCTCCCGCCTCGAGCCCGCTGCCGCCGGCCCTCTGGGCCCACGACCGGACCCTGCCTCCCGACGCCTACGATCCGGAGGCGGCCCGCCGCCTCCTGGCCGAGGCCGGCTGGAGCGACACCGACGGCGACGGCGTGCTGGATCGCGACGGCGTGCCCCTGGCCTTCGAGATCTGCACGCGCAAGGGCGACCCCGTGCGCGAGAACGGCGTGCAGATCATCCGCGACTATTACGCCCGGGTGGGCGTGGCGGTGACGCCCCGGGTGCAGGAGTTCACGTCCCTGATCGCGCGCGTCCGCGAGGGCGACTTCCAGGCCTACCTCGGCGTCTTCTCGGCCCGGCTGTCCGTCGATCCCTCGGCCCTCTACGCCAGCGACTCGTTCGACCGCTTCAACTACGGGCATTACGCCAGCGCCGCCACGGACTCGCTGCTCGCGGCCGCCCTGGCCCTGACCGATCGCGCGGAGGCCAAGCCCGTATGGGACGACTTCCAGCGCCAGGTGGTCCACGACCAGGCCATGTGCTTCCTGTATTACCCGCACCTGATCGTCGCCCACGCGGAACGGCTGCGCGACGTCGAGCCGCACATCCTCTCGCCGTACCAGAATGTTACCGAGTGGTGGATCCCCTCGGAACAGCGCCGCTATGCGAGCCCGTCAGACGAATAAATATCCGTTCGGACATCAACATGCGTATTGACGAGGGGCGACCCGGTCCATAGGCTGCCGGTAATATTACCCTGCAACCAACGTCGGGAGGACGTCATGCCCAAGTCGATGAAGGCCATAGCCTCCGAGCTGAGCCTGGATGAACTGCGCAGGCTCGTGGCCGTCAAGGAGAAGCTCACCGCCCTGGAGAAGAGAAAGGCCAAGCTCGAGAAGGAACTCGCGGCCGTCGACGAGCAGATCGACAAGCTGATCAAGGGCGCCAAGCCGAAGACGCGCAAGAAGGCCGTGCGCCGCAAGGCCAAGACCGCCAAGAAGACCGTCAAGGCGAAAGCGCGCGTGGCCAAGAAGACGGCCAAGAAGACCACGCGCAAGAAGGCGACCCGGCGCAAGGCGGCGACCAAGCCCCGCGTCACGGTCGAGTCCGTGGTCACCGATCTCATCCGCGCCAACGGGAAGCCCATGTCCTTCCAGGACATCCTGGCCAAGGTGACCGGGGACAAGCTCATCAAGACCAAGAGCAAGAACTTCGCGAACGTGCTGCGGCGGACGCTGTCGACCAGCAAGCAGGTCAAGCGCGTCGGGCGCGGCGTCTACGGCGTGAAGAAGTAGCCTCTATCCCGGCGGCCAGCCCAGGCGGCGGCCGCCCAGGATGTGCAGGTGGAGGTGGGGGACGGTCTGGCCGCCGTCCTCGCCGCAGTTGATCACCCAGCGATAGCCGCCCTCGTCCAGCCCCAGGTCGGCGGCTATGCGGCGAGCAACGAGCATCATCGCGCCGAGTGTGTCGGCGTCCCCGGCCTGTAGATCGTTGAGGGACGCCGTGTGCGCGCGGGGGATCAGCAGCACGTGGACGGGCGCCTGGGGCGCGATGTCCCTGAAGGCGACGAACGCGTCGTCCTCGTGGACGATGTCCGCGGGGATGGCGCCCGCGGCGATCCGGCAGAACAGGCAGTCGGTCATGGCGCACCTCGGCTGGGTCGGGAAGGCTGGTGTCGACCGCAGGACCCTAGCACGCCCGGCCGCGACCGGGCAACGGACGGCTGACATGCACAGCATCCTCGTGGTGGGCTACGCCGCCTGGGACGTGATCTTTCCCCTGGCCGAGACGCCTCCGCCGGATACCAAGTCCGAGGTCGAGACCATCGTCGCCGCCGGCGGCGGCCCGGGGGCCACCGCGGCGTTCGCCCTCGCCCGTCTGGGCGCGGATGTGCGCCTGATGACGGTCTTCGGCGACGACGCCGAGAGCCGGTCCCACCGGGAGGACCTGAGCGCGGCGGGGGTGGACCTGGCGCCGTCCCGGATCGTGGAGGGCGGCCGTACGGCGCGGGCGGTGATCCGTGTCGATCCCGCCGACGGCGCCCGGCGCATCTACTGGCGGCGAGGCGACCTGCCCCGGCTGCCGGCCGCTGCGGCCGATCCCGACCTGCTCGACGGCGTCGATCTGCTCTACGGCGACACCCACGAGTCTTCCGCCCTGACGCGCCTGGCCGCGGCCGCCCGCCGACGGGACCTGCCAGTGGTCCTGGACGCCGGCTCGGTTCGAGACGGCGTGCACGATCTGGTCCCCCTCTGCACCGACGTGATCGGCGCCGAGAGCTTCGCCCGCGACTTCACCGGCGAGGACGATCCGCTGGACGCCCTGGCCGCCCTGCGCGCGGTCGGCCCCGACCGCGTGGCCACCACCCTGGGCGCCCGAGGGGTGCTGGGCCTTTCCGCGGCAGGGGCGTGCCAGGTGCCCGCCTTCCCCGTGGCCGCCGTGGACACGACCGGCGCCGGCGACGCCTTCCACGCGGGCTACGCCCTGGGCCGGGCGGGCGGCGAGCCTTTCGCGGCCGCCCTGCGGCGCGGCGCGGCTGTGGCGGCCCTGGCTTGCCGGGCCTACGGCGGGCGGGACGGCCTGCCCGTCCCGGCGGAGCTGAGGGCCGTCCTGGCGGGCGTTCCCGTGGCGGAGGCCGCCAGTGCGCGCGAGACCGAGCGCAGAGGTTGACGCTGGCCGGGACCCCCGTTAGCATCCGGTCGAACGGGAGGTCAGGCCATGGACACGAGCGTCATCGAACTGCGGGACGATCCGGATCGCGCCGACGACATCTTCGAGATCCTCGTCACGTCGTACTCGCGCGCCGCACGCCCCCTGGTCCTGGACGAGGACCTGACCTGGCGGCCGGCCACCGACGCGTACGCGACCGACAGCGAGTACGTCGTCCAGGTCGATCTGGCGGGCATGGATCCCGCCGGCATCGAGGTCCTGACGGACGGCGAGACCTTGACGCTGCGAGGCGCGCGGCGCGACATCGCGCCGGCCGGCAAGAAGCACTACTTCAAGATGGAGATCGACGTCGGCCCCTTCGCGCGTCGCCTGTCCATCCCCGTGCCCGTCGTGGCCGACAGCGCCGTGGCGAGGTACCGGAACGGTTTCCTGTACGTGATCTTCCGCCTGGGCGACCGCGAGGACGGCGCGCGCCGGCGGATCGACGTGAGCGGCGGCGACTGAAGACCCCGGGAGAGGGACCCCGAAACATGAACAGCGAGCACATGAACAACGAGGGCGAATTCGCGGAGGGCCTGATTCCCGACGTGATGCCGGTGCTGCCGATCAGCGAGGCCGTCATCTTCCCCTACATGATGGTGCCCCTGGTCCTGAGCGACGAGAACCTCATCCGTCTCGCCGACGACTGCCTCGCCTCGGACAAGATCCTGGGCGCCTTCGCCCAGCGCGAGCCCGAGCTCGACGAGGACGGCGAGCCCATCGAGCCGGAGGGTGAGGAGCATCTCTACTCGGTCGGCACGGCGGTCAAGATCCAGAAGATGCTGCGGTTCCCCGACGGCAGCATGCGCCTGCTGGGACAGGGCGTCTCGCGCATCCGCATCCGCGAGTTCGTGGCCGAGGAGCCCTACCTCAAGGCCGCGGTCGAGGCCCTGCCGGAGCGTCCGGCCACCGACCCGCACACCCTGGCCTACATGCGCGGCGTGGCCAACAACTTCCTGAAGATCGTCGACGCCAGCGAGACCCTCTCGGACGAGCTGAAGGTCGTCATCATGAACATCGACGATCCCGGCCGGCTGGCGGACCTGATCGCCACCAACCTGGACATCGACGTGCACGAGAAGCAGTCGGTGCTGGAAGCCGTCTCGCCCCTGGAACGCCTGCAGATCCTGGCAAAGACGGTGGTGCGCGAACTGGAGGTCGCGGAACTCGGCCAGAAGCTGCAGACCAAGGTCCGCAAGTCCATCGACAAGGACCAGCGCGACTACTACCTGCGGCAGCAGCTCAAGGCCATCCAGCGCGAGCTGGGCGACACCGACGATTCCTCGGTGGAGATCGAGGATCTCGGCGAGCGTCTGCGCGAGGCCGACCTGCCAGAGAACGTGCGTGAGGTGGCCGAGAAGGAGATCTCGCGCCTGTCGCGCATGTCGCCGGGCGCCAGCGAATACACCGTCAGCAAGACCTACATCGACTGGCTGCTCGACCTGCCCTGGCTCGAGGGCAGCGACGACAAGCTCGACATCAAGCGGGCCGAGGAGGTCCTGGAGCGCGACCACTACGGCCTGGAGGACGTCAAGGAGCGCATCCTGGAGTTCCTGGCGGTGCGCAAGCTCAAGGGCGACCACCGCGGGCCCATCATCTGCCTGGCGGGGCCGCCGGGCGTGGGCAAGACCTCCCTCGGCCGCAGCATCGCGGAGGCCGTCGGCCGCGAGTTCTTCCGCTTCTCGCTGGGCGGCATGCGCGACGAGGCCGAGATCCGCGGGCACCGCCGCACCTACGTGGGCGCCATGCCGGGCCGCATCATCGCGGGCCTGAAGGAATGCGGCACCAACAACCCGCTGATCATGCTCGACGAGATCGACAAGCTGGGACAGGACTTCCGCGGCGACCCGGCGAGCGCCCTGCTCGAGGTGCTCGATCCCGAGCAGAACAACAACTTCACCGACCACTACCTGTCGGTGCCCTTCGACCTGTCCCGGGTGCTGTTCATCACCACGGCCAACATGCTGGACACCATCCCGCGCCCGCTGCTCGACCGCATGGAGGTGATCAACCTGCCCGGCTACACCAACCTGGAGAAGCTGGAGATCGCCAAGCGCTACCTGGTGCCGCGGCAGATGGAGGAGAACGGACTGAGCGCGTCGCAGATCGCCTTCACGGACGCGGGACTCAAGGCGATCATCGGCGGCTACACGCGCGAGGCGGGCGTGCGCGGCCTGGAACGGCGCATCGGCGGCGTCTGCCGCAAGGTCGCCCGCCAGGTCGCCGGAGGACGGAAGCGCAAGCAGTCCATCACCGGCCGCAACGTCGTCGACTTCCTGGGCAGTCCCGATTACGACGCCGACCAGCTCCGGTCGCGGGCCCGGGTGGGGGTGGGCACCGGGCTGGCCTGGACCTCGGTCGGCGGCAAGATCCTCTACCTCGAGGGCGTCCTGCTGCCCGACGGCAGCGGCCAGTTGAAGCTGACCGGACAGCTCGGCAACGTCATGCAGGAATCGGCCACGGCCGCCTTTTCCTACCTGCGCTCCCAGTACGGCGACCTAGAGGCGCACGCCGGGTTCTTCAAGGACTACGACATCCACATCCACATCCCGGCGGGGGCGATCCCCAAGGACGGCCCCAGCGCGGGCATCACCATGGCCTCGGTGCTCTTCTCGCTGATGGTGGACGAGAGCATCGACCGGCGCACGGCCATGACCGGCGAGATCACCCTGACCGGCGACGTCCTGCCCATCGGCGGACTGCTGGAGAAGGTGCTGGCCGCCCACAGGGCGGGCATCCGCCGCGTCATCATGCCGCTGCAGAACGAGTCGGACCTCGAGGACATCCCCGAGGAGGCGGCCAAGGACATCACCTTCGTCTGCGTCAAGCACGTGGACGAGGTCTTCGCCGAGATCTTTCCCGATCTCGCGGAATAGGCTCTGTCTGAGAACTCTCGGACCGAGCCAAGGGCGTCTGATCGGTTCGAGACCGAGGCGCGAACCGCAGCCGTAGCCGTAGCTACGGCGAGGATTCGCTACGACGGGATCGGGCCGAACAGACGTTCATGGCAAAGGGAGAGGGTTTTCAGACAGAGCCTAGCTGAACATCCTCGGGCGAGTCGAAAGGGAACACGTTGGCGGACGGCAGCTTCGTGACCGGACTTCTCGGACGTTTCATCTCGCGCGGCGAGGCGGGCCCCTTCACGCTGCCCGGCGCCCTGGGCGACGAGACGCGCCTGCTGGCCGTCGACGCCGGCGACCTGAGCGACCTGCTCTTCCACGTGCCCCTGCTGAGGACGGTGCGCGAGCAGTACCCGCGGGCCCGCATCGATTTCCTGGCGCCGGAGGCCCACGCCTCGCTGGTGGCGCCGAGCGGCGTGGCCCACAACTGCCTGATCTACAAGCCGGGGCAGCTCAAGGCCTGGAGCCCGGCCTTCTACTCGCTTGTGAAGTCCCTGCGCAAGCGCCGCTACGACATCAGCGTGGTCATGTCCTTCACGCCCGCGCGGGCGCTGGAGAGCGTGGCCCTGGCCACCGGCGCCCGCCTGCGCCTCGGGCCGTCCCACGGCGGATCCTATCCGGCGGTCAACTTCGAGCTCCGCGCCCGCGAGGACGACACCCGGTACCGCGGCGCCCGCCTGGCCGCGGCGGCGCCGTTCCTGGGGCTGCCGTCGTTCGCGGGGGAGACGGCCTGGCCGCTGCCCGAGGAGCGCGTCCGACGCACGCGGCAGCTCATCCACTTCAACAAGCCCCGCCAGGACGAGGTGCTGGTCGGCGTCGACCCGGCCCTGGGCAAGTCCGGCGCCGGCCTGTCGGCCCAGAACCTGCACTTCGTCATGAACCAGCTGTCGAGCCAGCTGCCCTGCCGCACCCTGCCCCTGAGCCTGTCGCCCGACGACGCCACGCTCGCCCAGTTCGAGGCCGGCCTGACCGTGCCGCCCCTGGCGCTGCCGCGCGAGACCCTCTTCGACACCGTGCTGATGGCCTCGCTCTGCGATCTGTTCATCGCCGGCAACACGGATCTCTTCCACTACGCCGCGGCCGCCGGCGTGCCCACGCTCGGCCTCTTCCTCAAGGAGGACGGGTCCGCCTGGGTGCCGGAGGACTACCCCAACGTGCGCGTCCTGCGCGTCAAGCCCGGCCAGCGTGTGGATATCGAGACCCTCATGGAAGCGGTCGAGTCCGTGCGGAACGCGCCTTGAACCGGGAGCCGGCATGGCGACGGACCTGAGACTCCTGCTGGCGGCTCCCAACTGGCTCGGCGACCTGGTCATGGCGACCTCCCTGCTGGATCTCTTCGACGTCGGCGCCGAGCGGGCGGGTCTTCCGCGACCCGAGCTGCACGTCTCGGTGCGGCGCCGCTGGCGCCCCCTGCTCGAGGGCGATCCCCGTCTAGCCGGTCTCTTAGAGTACCGGCGCACCGGGCGCCACGCCGGTCTCGCCGGTATCTGGCGGCAGGCCCGCGACTGGCGCGCGACCGGACCCGGGGCGGCGATCCTGCTGCCGCCGTCGCTGCGGGCGGGCCTGGATATCCAGGTACTGTCGACACGGTCGGGAAAGC
>CAZSNA010000009.1:0-43334 GCA_964607825.1 uncultured Fibrobacteraceae bacterium
GGCGCGCAGGGCGCGGGGCGCGGCCGTCGGCGGCGTGCCGGGCAGGCGCTCGGCCAGGCGTTCGATCAGCCCGGAGGGGGTTTCCACGGCCGGGAGCAGCAGCCCGTCGCGGCCGCTCGCCTCCAGCAGCGCATGGCGCAGCGACCCGCAGGCGCGCGACGACGGCAGCAGCACCAGGGCGCGCGGCAGGCGCTCGCCGCACACGTCCAGCAGCAGCCGGGCGAGGCCGGGCAGGAAGGGGGTGTCGAAGGGGATCTCGTGACGGGTGAACATGGTCGCGGGAGTCTATACCCGCGGGCCGGGACGGGCAAGCGGAACCGCCCCCCGGCCGGAACCGGGGGGCGGGACGTCGGTCGAGGATACCCGTCTAGCGCTCGAGCAGCTTCTGGCTCTCGATCACGCGCTTGATGGTCTCCGCGTTCAGCACCTTGAACTCCACGCGACGGTTGCGGGCGCGGCCCTCGGCGGTGGAGTTGTCGGCCACCGGCAGGGACTCGCCGTAGCCGACGACCGTGTACTGGCCCGAATTGATCTCCGGGAACTTGGCGTTCATGTAGTCCAGGACCGCCTGGGCGCGCTTCTCGGAGAGCGTCTGGTTGGAGCTCTCGGAGCCCTGGGAGTCGGTGTGGCCGCCGATCTCCACGCGCAGCTCCGGCCAGTTGATCAGGGTCTCGCCGATCTGGTCGAGCTCGGTGAAGCTCTTGGGCTGCAGGACGTCCGAGCCTGAGTCGAAGGTCACCTGCGAGGTGCGGATCATGCCGGTGTCGAGCAGCTCGGTCTCGGTCTCGGTGATGGCGATGGGGCAGCCCGTGGGGTCGACCTGCAGGTGGGACGGGGTGTCCGGGCACTGGTCGAGGCCGTCGAGGACGCTGTCGCCGTCGCTGTCGCTCGGGCAGCCCTCGGCGTCGACGGTGGCTCCGGGCGGGGTGGCGTCGCACTTGTCGAGGCCGTCGAGGACGCCGTCGTTGTCCGTGTCGCTGGGGCAGCCGTGGATGTCGACGGTGGCGCCGGCGGGGGTGTCGGGGCACTGGTCGAGGCCGTCGAGGACACCGTCGCCGTCGCCGTCGCGGGGGCAGCCGCCCGCGTCGACGGTGGCGCCGGACGGGGTGTCCGGGCAGAGGTCGTCGCGGTCGCGCACGCCGTCGAGGTCGCTGTCCTTGCTGCCGTAGCCGAAGCCGAACTGCAGGCCGGCGGTGACGATCAGGTTGTGGGTCATCGCGCCGTCGTTGGGGAAGCCCGCCGTGAGGTCGGACATGACGTCGCGCACCTCGAGGCGCAGATCGCGCCGGTTCACGTTGTCGCCGCCGAGCTTGATCTTCAGGCCCGCGCCGGCCTCCCAGCCGTTGAGCCTGGCCTCGCCGGAGGGGATCCAGTCGCCCTTGGTGTTGAGCTGGGCCCAGCCGCCGGTGAGGTATGGGTTGATGGTCGCCCGGGGCATGAGGTTAATGACCATGTCGATGCCCAGGTGATGGATGTCGGCGGCCATCTCGGTGTCGGCGAGGTGGGTGGTCGTGTAGCCGTAGGTGCCCTCGATGCCCAGCCAGGGCGAGAACAGCACGGCCGCGCGGCCGCCGAAGATGAGGTTGTCGTCCAGCCCGATGTCATCGGACCAGATGGTCGTGCCGGCGTAGGGGCTGAGCGTGAAGATCGAGTAGTCGCCCCAGTCCTCGTCCGCGGCGCGGGCCGAGGGCGAGACGAGCATCAGCAGCATCACCAGCAGCACGAGCCTGTCGAGAGTGGATTTCATGGTCGTCGCCTCCTGTGGATCCGATCGTGGTCGGTATGCGGTTTCGGGGCGGGAAGGCCGCGTCGCGGTGCGCGGCGGTCCCTGGGATTCGGTTCTTCAGACAATGTCGGGCGGGGACAAGTCACATGCGGAAGTGGGGGCGATGTCCGCTCTCCTGGTTGTCATGTCCGGAGACGTGTCCGATACTCCCACGTGACTTCCCCGTCGGGACCGTGTCGATATTGCAGTGAGGAGTATAGGGGAGCGGATGCCGATGACAAACGATGAAGATCTCGTCGCCGCGGCGCAGATCGCGCCGGACGGCGATACGCGGGCCTTCGACGAGCTGGTGACGAGACACCAGGGCCGCGTGCTCGCCAACTGCCGCTACATCAGCGGCTCGGCCGACGACGCCCACGACCTGGCCCAGGAGGTCTTCGTGAAGGCCTTCTTCGCGCTGAAGCGCTTCCAGGGGCGGGCCGGCTTCGGATCCTGGGTGCAGCGCATCAAGGTGAACCACTGCCTCAACCATCTGCGCAAGCTGAAGGGCAAGACGTTCCTGGACGTGGACGATCCCGCCCTCGGCGCGGAAGCGCCGCTCCGGCACGACGCGGGGCCCGAACGCGACGCGGTCCGCCGCGACGCGCGCGACCGCATCCGCGAGGTCCTGGACGCCCTGCCCGACACCCTGCGGGTGCCCCTGATCATGCGCGACCTGGACGGTTACGCGTACCAGGAGATCGCCGACACGCTGGGCCTCGGGCTGTCGGCCGTGAAGATGCGGATCAAGCGGGCGCGGGAGGAGTTCCGGCGCCTGTACGGGGACCGGGGCTGAACGCGGAGACGAACCGACGTGAGCGACGAGAACGGAATCCCCCGGGGGGACGAGGACATCGAGACCGGCGAGCCGATCGCCGAGCTCGCCGCCCTGCGCGAGGATCCGTCCGAGGGATTCGCGCAACGCATCCGCAACAGCATCCAGCGGCGCCTGCTCGCGTCCCAGGCCGCGGATTTCTCCCTGCGCGTGTTCCTGACGACCCTGTTCGACTATCTGACGGCGGCCCTGGACGCCCTGCACGGCCAGCGCCCGCACAACGACACTGGAGACGACGATGAATGACGGCTTTTCCCTGAAGACCGCCGCGACCGACGTGGTCAGCAGCCTGGCGACGGCGATCGCGGAGTTCGTGCCGCGCGCGTTCACGGGCCTGGTGGTGGTGCTCATCGGCATCCTGCTGGCCAAGGTCGCCGAGAAGGCCATCCGCACGGCCTTCGAGAAGTTCCGCATCGACGAGCTGCTCGAACGGGTGGGCCTGGTCGACATCCTGGCCCGTCTGGGGCTGAAGCAGGCGCCGGGACGGGTGCTGGCCCGTCTGGTCTACTGGATGCTCGTGCTGCTCTTCACCCAGAGCGCCGCCCACGCCGTGGGCCTGGCCGCCATCGCCGATGCCATCGACGCCTTCTTCGCCTACACGCCCAACATCGTGGCCGCGGCGCTGGTGCTGATGATCGGCATGCTCGTCTCGCGCTTCGTGGGCGACGCCGTCTCTCGCGCCGCCGCCGACTCGGGCGTGGACTTCGCGCCCACCCTGGGCCGGGCCGCCTCCACGCTCATCTTCTTCGTGGTGGCCGTGATGGCCGTCTCGCAGCTCCGCATCGACACCCAGCTGGTCAAGTCGGTGGTGCTGGTGCTGCTGGGCGGCATGGCCGTGGCCCTGGCCCTCACCTTCGGGCTGGGCACCCGCGACATCACGCGCAACATCGTGGCGGGCTACTACGTGCGGAAGCTCTTCGTCACGGGCGAGGCCGTGGAGATCGCCGGAGAGAAGGGCGTCCTGGGGGGCGTCACCGCCCTGCAGACCCTCATCGAACGCGACGGCGAGACGATGGCGGTGCCCAACAAGCTGTTCCTGGAGCAGGTCTCACGGCGCTAGGCTCCGTCAACAGTTCCTCTCCCGTCGCCGGGGACGCCTGTTCACTCCGACCTCTTCGTTGCGAATCCTGCGGCTACGGCAGCGGTTCGCGCCTCGATCCCGGAGCGCACAGGCGTCCCCGGCTCGGTCCGAGGAGCTGCTGACGGAGCCTGGCGCCGCCGGCTTTTCTTTTGCAGACCGATATCGAATCCGGGGTTAAGAGGTTTCCTTCCGGGCCGAAACAAGTAGGGGACGCGCATGACGCGCGCCTTCTTGATGTCCTGGAAGGTTCGGAGCTTGTCCAAGAACACGGACTTGATCACGCCCACCGCCACCGGCGCCGACGCGCTTCCGTCGGACGCCTTCGCGTGGCTGTGCGAGGTCCGCGGCCTGGCGTCGGAGGACGCCGAGCGGTATCTCGGGCTCCAGACCGAACTGGACATCACCGAACTCGGCATGACCGAGCACGAGGTCGCCTGGGTGATCGACATCCCGGAGCGGCGTCTGATCGGGCTGTCGCCCGCGGCCGCCTCGGTCTACGGACGACCCCTCGCCGAACTGCTCGAACGGCCCGGCCTGATGTGGGAGGCCGTCCTTCCCGAGGACCACGCCCAGGTCGCCGAGCTCTTCACGCGTTGCGATGAGGACGGGGCTCACGTCGGCTACTACCGGATCCTCCGGGCCGACGGCTCAGAGCGCCACATCTCCGATCGCGCGATCGTCGTTTACGACGACGAGAGGCGGCCCCTGCAGGTCAAGGGCATGCAGGTGGACGTCACCGACGAGAAGCTGCTGACCGCCACCCTCGATCTCTACCGCATGTCCATCGACTCGGCCAACGACGCCGTGTTCATCATGGACAGGGACTTCCGCGTGCTCGAGGTGAACGAGGCCGCCTGCCAGTCGCTGGGCTACTACCGGCGCGAGCTGCTGGGCCAGCACGTCACCGATTTCGAGGTCGATGTCGATCGGGATGCGCTCGACGTCATGCTCCAGCGGCTGCGCAGGGATGGAAACATCATGTTCGAGGGGCGGCACCGCACCCGCGAGGGCCGCACCTTCCCGGTGGAGATCTCGGCGAATCTCTGCCGCGTCGGCGAGCAGGAGTTCATCAGCGCCTTCGCCCGCGACATCACCAAGCGCCGCGACGCCGAGCAGGAGCGTCGCGAGCGCATACGCCGCCTGCAACGGCACAAGGAGGCCTTCGTCGACCTGGTGGCGGACGCCGACACGGACGAGATCGGTCGTCAGGCGGCCCTGGACAGGATCTGCACGACCGCCGCCCGCGCGCTGGAGATCGCGCGCGTGAGCATCTGGCTGGCCGACGAGGCCGATGATACGATGACCTGCAACTCCCTGCACTGCGACGACAACCACCTGACGCTCAGGGGACAGGTCATCCCCATGGACCGCTTCCCGGCCTTCCGGGACGCCGTGCTGCAGACCCACGTCGTCGACGCCCATGCGGCCATGACCGATCCCCGTACCCGCGAGCTCGTGGACGATTTCCTGCGGCCCCAGGGCGTGACCTCGCTCATGACCGCCTCCGTCCGCATGTCGGGCTGCGTCGCGGGCGTGGTCATCTTCTCGCACGTGGGGCCGCCGCGGACCTGGTCCTCCGAGGAGGCCGCCTTCGCGAACACCATCTCCGAGCACGTGGCCCACCTGCTGGAGCGCGAGGAGCGCAAGGAGCGCGAGGCGGAGCTGGGCGAGGAGCGCCGGCGCCTGCAGACCCTGATCCGGAGCCTGCCGGGCATGGTCTTCCGCATCCGCGCCACCGACGACTGGGAAGTGGAGTTCATCAGCGAGGGCAGCACCGCCCTGACGGGCTGGTGCCCCGAGGACCTGATCGGCAACCGCAACGTGCGGCACATCGACGTGGTCCATCCCGACGATCAGACGATGGTCTGGGAGACCATGAGCGAGGCCCTGAGGAACCGGCACGCCTACGAGGTCGAGTACCGGATCATCACCAAGCAGGGCGAGGAGAAGTGGGTCTGGGAGAAGGGCCAGGGGGTCTACGACGACGACGGCCGCGTGATCGCGGCCGAGGGTTTCGTCACGGACATCACGGACCGCATCTTTGCCGAGAAGGCGCTGCGGGACAGCGACTTCCGGCATCGGGAGCTCTTCAACAACATGAGCTCCGGCGTGGCCGTCTTCGAGACCGCCGACGGCGAGACGTTCCGCTGCAAGGAGCTGAACGTGGCCGGGCGCGTGATCGACGGGCTGGAGCGCCGCGAACTCGGCCAGGACGACGCCCGCGAACTGTTCACCGGCCTGGAGTCCAGCGGCCTGCAGGAGGTCATGCGCGGCGTCTGGACCAGCGGCGACCCGCAGCGCGTGGAGGCCTTCGTCTATCGCGACGACTGGGGCGAGAGCTGGCGCGAGGCCTACGTCTACAAGCTGCCGGGCGGCGAGGTGGTGCTGGTCTACGAGGACGTCACCGAGGCCATGTCGCGGCAGTCGGACCTGCGGCTGAAGCAGTTCTCCATCAACCGGTCCAGCGACGCGATCTTCTGGATCGCGCGCGACGGTTCGTTCCTGGACGTCAACGACACGGCCTGCTCCCACTACGGCTACTCGCGGGAACAGCTGCTCGCCATGAGCGTCTTCGACCTGACGAGCGAGTACACCGCCGAGAGCTGGGGACAGCGCTGGCTCGACATCAGGGAGCGGGGCTTCCTGCAGAAGGAGGGGGAGCACCTGACCCGCGAGGGCGAGGGCTTCCCCGCCGACATCTCCTTGAGCTACCTGGAGTTCGAGGGCATGGAGTACCTGGTCGCCCTGGTGCGCGACATCACCGCGCGCAAGGAGGCCGAGGAGCACATCAACCAGCTCAACCAGTCCCTGGAACGCCGGGTCGAGGAGAGGACCCGGGAGCTGCACGACAGCCGCGAGAAGTACCGGCTGCTCATCGAGAGCCTGCGCGAGAAGTACATCTTCTACTCGCTCGGCCCCGACGGCATCTTCACCTACCTCAGTCCCTCGGTGAAGGACGTGCTCGGCTACGAGGTCGAGGAGCTCGGCGACCGCGAGGCCCTGTTCCGCATCGTCGACAGCGAGAGCTCGGACCTGATCCGGATCACCGGGCGGAGCCTGCGCGGCGAGAAGCAGCCCTCGTTCGAGGTCGAGATCCGGCACAAGAGCGGCGAAGTGCGCCTGATGGACGTGACGCAGGTGCCCGTCTTCGGCGAGGACGGCAAGGTGGTCTCGGTCGAGGGCATCGCCCACGACATCACCGAGCACAAGCGCAACCTCGAGATGATCAGCGACCAGCAGGAACAGCTCATGCAGTCGGAGAAGATGGCGGCGCTGGGCAGCCTGGTGGCCGGCGTCGCGCACGAGATCAACACGCCGGTGGGCATCGGCGTCACGGCCGCCTCGCACCTCGACGACCGCATCCGGCACTTCAGCGGCCTCTACGAGGACGGGCAGATGAAGCGCTCGGACTTCGAGACCTTCCTGGGCGAGAGCGCCGAATCCACCCGCATGATCATGTCCAACCTGGACAAGGCCGCGAACCTGATCCAGGGCTTCAAGGGCGTGGCGGTGGACCAGGCCGGCGAGGGGCGGCGCCTCTTCAACCTGCGCCAGTACCTGGACGAGATCATGCTCAGTCTGCGCCCCGAGCTGAAGCGCACGAAGCACGAGGTGGTGTTGACCTGCCCGAGCGAGATCATGGTGGACAACTACCCGGGCGCCATCTCGCACACCATCACCAATCTGGTGATGAATTCCCTGATCCACGGTTTCCCCGACACGGAAGCCGGTCTGATCACGATCGAAGCGACGTCGGACGGCGAGACGGCCATGATCCGCTACGCGGACGACGGCGTGGGCATGAACCGCGAGATCCGGCGACGGATCTTCGATCCCTTCTTCACGACCCGTCGCGGCCAGGGCGGCAGCGGCCTGGGCATGCACGTGGTCTACAATTCGGTCACCGAATCGCTGGGCGGATCCATCATCTGCGCCAGCAATCCCGGTGAGGGCACGACCTTCACCATAGAGTTCCCACTGAGGAACGGGAGCGACGATGACGCGGCCCGATGACGATCTCCTCTTCGCCGACGAAGACCAGTTCTTCGCGGCGGAGGAGTCCGCGCCCGAGGAGACCCGGGACGTCCTGGAGGACGCCTGGAAGCTCCTGATCGCGGACGACGACGACGAGGTGCACACGCTGACGCGCCTCGTGTTGTCGGGGTTCGTCTTCGAGGGCCGCAGCCTCGAGTTCCTCAGCGCCCATTCGGGCAAGGAGACGGTGGAGGTCCTGCGCGAGAATCCCGACACCGCCCTGGTGCTGCTCGACGTCGTGATGGAGCAGGACGACGCCGGCCTGCAGGCGGTCCGCAGCATCCGCCGCGAGCTCGACAACAACCTCGTGCGCATCATCCTGCGGACCGGCCAGCCGGGACAGGCGCCCGAGCAGGAAGTCATCACCAACTACGACATCAACGACTACAAGGCCAAGACCGAGCTCACCTCGCAGAAGCTCTACACGACGGTGACCGCGGCCCTGCGCGCCTACCGCGACCTGCGGACCATCGAACGCCAGCGCTCGGGCCTGGAGCTGATCAACCTGGCCACGCGCCGGCTCTTCGAGTGCCAGGACACCGACGAGTTCGCCACCGAGGTCCTCGAGCAGATGGCCTCCCTGATGACGGCGACGGGGGACACCCCGGCCGACTCGATCCGCGGCCTGATGACGAACTACGACATGGGGCCCTGTTCCGTGGTCTCCGGCGTGGGAAGCTATCGGGGCGCGGCGGGGCGCGCCACCGCGGACGTGGTCGAGACGCATGACGGCGACGTGCTCCAGGACGTCAGGGTCGACCGCGACGAGCGCCGCCTCGACGACGGCTACGCGGCCCACCTCGCCTCGCGCGGCAGCGCCGAGGGCCTGATCCTCCTGCGCGCCGACGAGGAGCTGACCGACCTGCAGCGCGACCTGCTCCAGACCTACGCGGGCAACGTGCGGGTGGCCTACGACAACATGTATCTCAACCGCGAGATCATCGACACCCAGAAGGAGGTCATCCACACCCTGGGCGACGTGGTCGAGAACCGCTCGCAGGAGACCGCGCACCACGTGAAGCGCGTGGGCCACAACTCCCACCTGCTGGCCAAGCTGGCCGGGCTCCCCGACGACGAGGCCCAGCTGCTGCGCATGGCCGCGCCCCTGCACGACGTGGGCAAGATCGGCATCCCCGACGCCATCCTCAACAAGCCGGGCCGCTTCACGGACGAGGAGCGGGCCGTCATGGAGACCCACGCCGAGATCGGCTACAGCATCCTCAACCAGTCCAACCGTCCCATCTTCAAGGCCGCCTCCATCGTGGCCTACGAGCACCACGAGAAGTGGAACGGCAAGGGCTACCCCCGCGGCCTGTCCGGCGAGGACATCCACATCTTCGGCCGGATCGTCGCCCTGGTGGACGCCTTCGACGCCATGATCAGCGAGCGCGTCTACAAGCCCGCCATGCCCCTCGAGAAGTGCCTCGGGATCATCCGCGAGGAGCGTGGAGAGCACTTCGACCCGTGCCTGGTCGATCTGCTGCTGGAGAACCTGGAGCTGTTCGTGGAGTCCTACGACCTCGAGGTGCCCGTGGACGAGCCGGAACCCGTCGGCGCCCCGTCCTGACCCTTCCCGATCACGAATCCAACAGGGAGACGGCGCGGTCGATGTCCTCCGGGCGGAGGTAGACCACGTAGCCGAAACCGTTGCGCCCGTCGGTGATGCCGCTGGAGGAGGCGATGTTGATGCCGGCGTCGTAGAGGCGGCGGTGGATCTCGACGAGCGCGCCCAGCTCGTCGTCGCCCTGGATCAGCAGGGCGCGGTAGGGGCCGTTGGGATCGAGGCCGCTGCCGTCGATGGCGTCCACGAAGCTGTCGGGATCGTCCGGGAAGACGGCCACCTGGGTGGAGTTCGAAGTGCCTGGGATCACGTGGAATACGAGCATGTTGACACCGCGCCCGGAGAGCTCCTTCAGCAGCCGGCAGGCCTGGCCGGGACGGTCCTCGATCTTGATGTAGTAGTAGTCGACGGCGCGGATGGTCCTCGGCATCTGTTTCCTCCTCACGGATTGTCACGCGAGCGATCCTATCACATAATACGGGTGTGATGGCAACGGTGCAGTCGACCGGCCGCAGCGAGGACGTGAGCATGAAGGACATGAGACGGACCAAGGCCGACCTGGTGAACGAGCTGAAGGTCCTGCGGGCCCGTCTGGCCGAGGCCGCATCCGGGCCGGCCGACGTCGCCGGGCCGTCCCGCGACGATCGCCTCGACCGGGTCGAACGCCTCGCGAACCTCGGCAACTGGACGATGGAGCCGGGCGGCGACCGCCAGACCTGGACGGAGGGCACCTTCCGGATCTTCGGCCTGGCGCCCGAGCCGGAGGCCGTGGACTTCGAGGACATCCTCGCCTGCGTGCACCCCGACGACCGCCGCCGCTACCAGGCCGCCTTCAACCGAGCCCTCTCCGATTCGGACACCGGCGTCAGCCTGGTCCACCGCGTCGTCACGCCCGGCGGCGCGGTCCGGCACGTGCTCACCCGCGGCGAGGTCGAACGGGTCGCCGGCGGGCAGGCCCGGCGACTGACGGGGATCTGCCGCGACGTGACCGAGCACGCCCTGGCCGAGACGGTCCTCCAGGAGACCGAGCGCCGCTTCTCCCTCTTCATGGACCACCTGCCCGCGGCGGTGATGATCAAGTCCCGCGGCGGACGGCTCCTCTTCGCCAACCAGTACCTGCGCGACACCTTCGGGGTCGCGCGCACCTCGTCGCGGGGGCCGCTCCACGCCCAGGGCCTGGTGGACCGAAGGCCCGGCGACGACCGGGAGGCCTTCAGGGACGGCGTCCACGTCCGCGAGGATCAGGTCCACGACGTCGCCGGTCAGCCCCGCTGGCTGCACGTGGTCAGGTTCGCGATTCCACGCGACGACGACGAGCCGCTGCTGGGCGGTCTCGCCTGGGACGTGACCGAGAGCCGGTGGCTGGGGCAGAACCTCGCCCTGCGCAAGCGCGAGCTCGCGGCCCTGCGCGACCTGGCCACCGCCGCGGACACGGCCGGGTCGCCGGAGGGGATCCTCGACGCCGCGGCCGGCTGTCTGCGCGAGGCCGTCGAGCCGGACCTCATCGTGCTCGAGCTCGACGGCGGGGAGGACGGCGTACAGCACCGGGTCTGGCTCGACGGCGACGTCTCGGAATCGCCGCTCGCCGCGGCCGGCATCCTGGACGTCCCCCGGGCCCGCGCGGCGGACACGGGCGCGCCCGTCTACGTCTGCGGCCCCGGCGACGTCTTCGCGGCCTGCGCGGCGATGCCCCTGCAGCACGGCGCCGAGACGCTCGGCACCCTGGGCCTGGCCGTGCGTCGCGAGGTGGACCTGGAGGCGCGGGAGCCCTTCCTGGCCACCCTGGCCGGCAAGGTGGCCGCGGCCGCGGTCAACCAGCGGCTCGGACGCCGCATCCGCGAGATGGGCGAACGGATGGAGGACCAGCTGGCCGCCGGCACCGCCGGACTCGAGGCCGTCGTGCGCACCGCGGAAACCCTCGACGGCGAGCTGCTGGACCGGATCTCCCACGAGCTGCGCACGCCCCTGACCTCGATCATCGGCTTCATCGGCGTGATCCTGCAGGGCATGGCCGGCAGCCTCAACGAGGAGCAGAGCCGGCAGCTCGACATGGCCGACCGCAGCGCCGCCAACCTGCTGGCGCTGGTGGACGACGTGGTCGACCTGACGCGCCTGCAGAGCACCGACTACGAGCCGGCCGCCGAGCCGCTGCGCCTCGACGACCTGGCTGCGGCGGCCGTCGCGGCGGTCGCGGACGCCGCCGAGACGCACGGACGCGAACTCGTGATCGAACGGCCGGACGACCTGCCGACGGCGAGGGGCGACGCGCGACGCGTGCGCAAGATCCTCGACGAGCTCCTGGACAACGCCCTGACGCACGCCGACGCCGGCTCGGTCACGGTGACCTGCACGGCGGCGGCGGGACGGGTCGAGGTGCGGGTCGCCGACTCCGGCCCCGGCGTGCCCGCGGCCGACCGGGAACGGATCTTCCAGCCCTTCCAGGGCGCCGGCAGCGACGCCGGCACGCGCGGGGAGGGCACCGGCCTGGGCCTCCACCTGTCGCGTCGCGTGGCCGAACTGATGGGGGGGCGGCTGGAACTCGAGGCCGCGAGCGGCGCGGGCAGCGTGTTCGTGCTGGGACTGCCGACGGAGGAGGGGTCATGACGCGCATCCTGGTCATCGAGGACAACGAGCAGAACCTCTATCTCACACGGTTCATCCTCGAGCAGGGCGGTGTGGAGGTGGCGGAGGCCCGCACCGGTCAGGAGGGTCTCGACGAGGCGCGCCGGCGGCCGCCCGACCTCATCCTGCTGGACATCCAGCTGCCCGGCATGGACGGCTTCGAGGTGGCGCGGGCCCTGCGCGAGGACGAGGCCACCGCACGCACCCCCGTGGTGGCGCTCACGTCCTACATCATGCCGGAGGATCGGGCGCGCGTGCTGGAGTCCGGGTGCGACGGCATGCTCGAGAAGCCCATCGACCCCAAGACCTTCCTCGAGGACGTGCTGGCCCACCTGACCTAGGGTCCGCCCTCCACCAGGCGCGCCAGGCCGAGCGTCGCGTATTCGCCGTCCCGGTTCAGGTAGATCACCGCGTCCCCCGCCCACGACAGGCAGGCGTGGCGCAGCTCCGCGCCCGAGGTCCGGTAGGAGACGGAGACTCCGCCGTCGATCTCCGCCACGCGGTAGGCGCGCCCGTCGTCCGTCACGAAGCCGACGGCGGTCCCGTCGCCGCGCCAGCTCGGGTAGGCGCCCTGTCCCAGCACGTGGGACGCGTTCCCGTCGAACGTCATCCAGGCGACCCGGCCCTCGGCGTCCACGAACACCACGCGCTCGCCATCGGGCGACAGGCGCAGGGCCGTGGCGCCGATCAGGGCCTCGGGGCTGCGCGTGCCGGGGTACGCGGAATCGGGCGCGCCGCGCCAGTCGAGCAGGCGGACGTCCCGCCAGAACCCCACCGCCCGCAGCCCGTCGGCCGAGAGCGAGAGCAGGCGCGGCGAGGAGGCCTGGTACTCGGAGAGGCCCAGGGCCAGGCCGGTGAAGCGGCGCAGCACCGACGGCGGCGGCTCGGCCTCCACCTGGTTGGTGTCGGCCGCCATGATGCGCATCACGCGCTCCTCGTCGGACCAGCCCATGTAGTAGGCGACGCGGCCGTCGCCCAGGTAGTTGGGGGTGTAGGCGCCCTCGCTCCAGCTGGTCACCTCGGGATCGGTGAGCAGGACCGGCTCGGCGCCGGGTGTGGCGGACAGGGTCCACACGCTGCTGGCCACCCGGGCGGAGAAGACCACGCGGAGGCCGTCGGGCGACCAGTCGGGGGGCACGTCGTTGAAGAAGTCCTCGCCGGTGTCGAGCAGGACGGACTCGGCGAGATGGGGATCGTCGCCGGGGCCGGGATCCGGCCCGTCCGGATCGGCGGGGCCGTCGTCGCCGCCGCAACCGAGCGGCGCCAGCAGCAGCACCGCCGCCGCCAGACGCAGCCAGCCTGGGGAGGTGGGCGCAGATGGCATGTCAGGAGCTCCTTCTCCCGGGTGTCCGGGCGCGAGGCCCGGGTCGACCGACACGTACAGCCTACGCCATCGGATCACGTCTGCCAACCGTCGAGCCGCCGTGGCCGCCCGATGCCCCCGGCGCTAGATTATGAGTGACCGCCGCAGCGGTCGCGGCGGGGATCGGAGGTACCGAGATGCTGCCCTTCGAACGTATCCTCTGTCCGACGGATTTCACCGACACCTCTCGCGACGCCGTCGTCGCCGCCGCCGAACTCGCCTCCTACTTCCACGCCCGGCTCGTGCTGCTCCACGTCGTGCCCGCCGTCCCGGTGATCGCCTCGCCGATGGACGGGACCGGCGCCGGGACCGTGCCGGCGAACGTCGGCGACGCCGCCACGCGTCGCGAAGCCGAGGTGCGTCTCGCGGAGATGTCCCGCGAGCTGGTGCCCCCCATCGTCGACCTGCGCCTGGTCGTCGAGTCGGGCGATCCGGCCGAGGCCATCCTGGGCACGGCCGAACGGTTCGAGACGGATGCGCTGGTGATCGCCACCCAGGGCCGCACCGGCTGGCGCCGCTTCCTCTTCGGCTCGGTGGCCGAGCGCGTGGTGCGCTGCGCGGAGGTGCCCGTGATCACGATCCACGGGGCGAGCCGCGAGCGGCCCGGCCGCGACGCGCGCTCGAGCGAGGCCGTCGAGGCCTGACGAAAAAAACCTGCTCACCCACCGAACCCGGGGATGCTACCGTGCGTCTCAGTGTCATGCGGGACGACCTCGGCCGCGACGGCCGACGCGGATCCGCGGGAAGGGCATCGAGTCGTCATGGAACTGGCGCACATCCTGGACAGCTGCCGGGTCGGAGACGAACTGGCGTGGGAGATGCTGGTCCGGCGCTACCAGTCGCGGATCTACGGCATCGCCCGCACCTACGTCGGTGACCCCGACGAGGCGCGGGACCTCGCCCAGGACATCTTCGTGCGCATCTACCGTCATCTCGACGCCTGCCGGGACGCCGACCGCTTCCTGCCCTGGATGATCCGCATCGCCCGCAACGCCAGCATCGACCACCTGCGCCGCCGCAAGGCGCGCCCCCCCGCCCGCGACATACCCGCCGAGGAGGCCCTGCGCCTGGTCTCGAGCGACGAGGCGCCCGACGAGGCCTCGATCCGCCGCGAGCGTCTGAAGATCGTCGAGCTGGCCCTGCAGCAGCTCAGCGACATCAACCGCGAGATGATCCTGCTGAAGGACATGCAGGGACTGCCCCTCGAGGACATCGCGAAGCTGCTCGAACTGCCCATCGGCACCGTGAAATCGCGGTCGAGCCGCGCGCGCCTGGAGCTGGCCAGGGCCGTCCAGGCCGTCGTGGGGCCCTCCGGAGAGGAGGCGACGGCATGAGCTGGACCTGCGAGAGCTGGGACGCCCGGCTGGACGACTTCCTCGCGGGGCGCCTGTCCCGGAACGACGAGACGGCCTTCCTGGCCCATGCGGACGTCTGCGAGTCCTGCGGCGAGCTGTTGCGGCTCGTGTCCGCCGATCTGCCCGAGCTGGGCGATCCCGACGCGCTGTCGGCGCCCGATCTGGCGGCCGGCGTGCTCGCCGCGACCAGCGGCTCCGCCTGCGCGCGGGCCGGCGACCTGCTGGCCAGGCGCCCCGACGGCACCCTCACCGAGCGCGAGGCGGACCTGCTCGACACCCACCTGGACCACTGCGACGACTGCCGCGAACTGGCCCGCACCCTGACCTGGGCGCTGCCCGTGGTCGTCGAGCTGGGCGAGCCCGAGCTCGATGCGGCCTTCACCTACGACGTGCTGCGCGCGACGGTCCGATCGCGCACGCGGAAGCGCGCGGGCGTGTTGGGCCGCCTCGGCGATCGCTTCGCGTCCTGGTGGGGCGGCCAGGTCCGCCGGCCCCAGTTCGCGGGGGAGGTGGCCTTCGCCGCCACGGCCGCCCTAGTGCTGCTGTTCGGGACGCCCCTCTCGCCGGGTCGCGAGGCTCCGGCCCGGGCGCTCGAGGTCGTGCGGGCGGGGCCGGACTGGGCGCTCGAGCGGGCGGGCGACGTCGTCGACGCCGTGGGCGGACTGCTCGCGGATCTCGGCGACGACCTCGAGGACCGGCGCAACCGCACGGCGCCGGACCGGTCGGACATCAAGCGCCACGGGCGCGAGCTGGGCTCGTCCCTGCTCAAGGCGGACTTCGACGAGGCCGGCGAGGACCTCAAGGACGTCCGCGAGGATTTCGGAAGCATGTGGAGGAACTGGCGGGCGAGCCGCCCCGACACCCTGGATGACACGTCACAGCCCCAGGCGGCCGACGCGCCGCATCGATAGGAGACCGACATGGAACGGAACGACGACTACACCCGCGAAGACGCCCGGTACGACGAGCGGCAGACGCCGCCCCAGGGACCGGCCGCTCCGCCGCCCCCCGAGTATCAGGCGCCGCTTCCCGGCTACGGCCGCCGGAAGCTGCCCTTCAAGTCGACGGCGTTCGCGATCGTGCTGTCGGTCTTCATCCCGAGCCTGGGCCACATCTACCTGGGCTACTACAAGCAGGCCTTTACGATCATGCTCGTGCTGGCGGCGCTGATCACCCTGGTCAGCTCGGGCGTCGAGGGCATGGAGCCCCTGCTGGGCCTGATGATCGCCTTCGTCTACTTCTTCCAGATCTTCGACGCGGCCCGCCGCTGCTCCCTCTACAACCGCGTGCTGGAGACGGGCCAGGCCGGTCTGGACTCCGAACTCATCGATCTGCCGGAGACCAACCCCTTCGCGGGAGGGGTGGCGCTGGTGGCGATCGGTTCGCTGGCCCTGCTCAACACCCTCTTCGACTTCTCCCTGGACTGGCTGGCGGACTGGTGGCCGGTCCTGATGATCGGCGGTGGCGTGTGGCTCATTCGTAAGAGTAGGCAGGACAAGGGGAAAGAGCGCCAGGACACCTGACGGGCCCGATATGCGGCCCGCCGGTCCCATCATGGGGCGGATCTGCAGGATCCGCCCCTTTTTCGACGGATAAATCGCTCATGACCGGCCGTCGCGGGCCGATGAACCCCATGACACGAGAAGCACGTAAGTCCGTGCGTCCATGTGACAATCGGGATTGGTGATGAAGCGACTGCGTCTTGACATCCCCTTCGATCTGCTGCGTCTGAGCTCGCCGACGGTGGCCGTGATGCTGCTGCTGTGCGGGTTCGTCGTCGGGCGCGAGTACCTCGAGACCGTCTTCAGCTGGGAGCTCACCCACCTGATCGTCGATCTGGCGAGCGCGGGCATCGCCCTCGCCCTGGCCGGCTTCTTCCTGATCCGCCAGCGCGACGAGAATTCCGGACACCGCGTGTGGCTCGCCCTCTCTCTGCTGTCCCTGGGAACGCAGCTCGGTTTCCACGCGCTGATCCCCGCCCATCCCGTGTCCCAGCTGGAGCTCACGGCCGCCGTCTTCCTCAGCGCGTTGCCGTGCGCCCTGGTGTGGATGCCCATCCGCCGCATCAGGACCGTGCTGCTGCACTGGCTGCCCTTCGTGACGGTGTGCCTGAGCGCGATGACGGGCGTGGCGCTGCAGCTCTGGGCCGAGCGGCAGGGCGCCAGCTCGGCCTGGGAGCAGAGCGGGTGGCTCCTGCCGTATGTCGACGTGCTCAGCGGCGCGCTCTTCCTGTCGGCCACCGTCAAGCTGGTGCGGCTCTTCCGGCAGCATCGCACCTCGTCGATGCTCTGGATGGCCGTCTACACGACGCTGCTCGGCATCACCGCCCTGTCGACCTTCGCCCCCAGGTTTCCCAGCCACGAGCTGATCTGGCACATGACGCGCCTTTCCGGGCTGCTGGTGTTGCTGCTCTACGCCGTGAGCTGCACCAGCCAGGAATTCAAGCGGCTGGGACTGGCTTCGCACAAGCTCCACGCGAACGCCACCCGCTTCAAGGCCATCACCGAGAACACGTCGGACATCGTGTTCATCCTGGGCAGCAAGGGCGTGTTCACCTACGTGAGTCCGGCCGCGGCGCGCGTCGCGGGGGTGAGCGAGGAGGACCTGATCGGCCAACAGCCCGGCGGCTTCACCCATACCGAGGATCGGCAGCGCATCTTCGACGGGCTCAAGCGCGCCCGCAGCCGTCCGGGCGAGAGCATCCGCATCGGCGTGATCCGCGTGCGGCATTCCGAGGGGCACTGGCTGCATCTCGAGGGCATCTACACGGCCATGTACGACGTGTCCGGCGTCGAGGGCGTGGTGCTCAACTACCGCAACATCACCGACCGCATCCTCTCGGAGCGCGCCCTGCGCCAGAGCCGCCGCCAGCTCACGACCCTGATCGGCAACCTGCCGGGCATGGTCTACCGCTGCCGCGGCGACCAGGACTTCACCATGGAGTACCTGAACGACGGCGTGCTCGAGCTGATGGGCTACTCGCCGGCCGAGTTCATCGAGAGCCGGACGGTCACCGCCGTGGACGTGGTCCATCCCGAGGACTTCCCCTACGTGCGTACGAGCATCTGGGAGGCGGTGCACCAGCGCCAGCCCTTCCAGCTCCAGTACCGCATCATCTGCCGCGACGGCACCCAGAAGTGGGTGTGGGAGCGGGGCGTCGGTCTCTATGACGAGCACGGCGGCCTGGAGAGCGTCGAGGGCTTCCTGCTCGACGTGACCGAGCGCGTGGAGGCCGAGGACGAGCTGCGTCGCACCGAGTACTCCATCAACAGCGCCTCGGACTCCGTCTACTGGATCGGCCGCGACGGCACCCTGGAGGACGTGAACGACACCGCCTGCCGCATCCTCGGCTTCACGCGCGAGGAGCTGCTGGACATGACCATCTTCGACATCTCCGCCGACCTGGATCCCAGGGAGTGGGACCATGTCTGGCAGGAGGTCAAGCAGCGGGGGTCGGTGCTGATCGAGGGCGAGCACGTCACCAAGTCGGGACGCCACTTCCCGGTGGAGGTCTCGTCCAGCTACCAGGAATTCGGCAGCCGCCGCTTCCACTGCGCCTTCGCCCGCGACATCTCGGAACGCAAGGCGGCCGACGAGCAGATCCAGCGCATGAACCAGGAGCTGGAGCAACGCGTCGAGGAGCGCACCGCCGAGCTGCAGCAGGCCCAGGCCCAGCTCGTGACCTCCGAGAAGATGGCCGCCCTGGGTAATCTCGTGTCCGGCGTGGCCCACGAGATCAACACGCCTCTGGGCATCGGCGTGACGGCGGCCTCGCACCTGCAGTCGCAGCTCGACCGCTTCCGCGAGCGCTACACCGAGAAGACCCTGAGCCGCACCGAGTTCGAGACCTTCCTGAGTTCGGGCACCGAGACCACGGACATGATCCTCTCCAACCTGAACCGCGCCGCGGAGCTGGTGCAGAGCTTCAAGCAGGTGTCGGTGGACCAGAGCACCGAGCAGCTCCGCAGCTTCGACGTGGGCCTCTACCTCCGCGAGACCTTCGTCAGCCTCCGGCCCAAGCTCAGGCAGGGCCGACACGACCTGCAGCTCGTCTGCGGCGAGGGCGTGACCATGACCAGCTACCCCGGCGTGATGGCCCAGGTGCTGACCAACCTGGTGATGAACTCGATGATCCACGGCTTCGAGGGCCGCGAGGGCGGGAAGATCACGATCTCCATCGACGAACTGAACGACGATCTCCGCATCCTCTACCGCGACGACGGCCTCGGCATGACGCCCGAGCAGGTCCGCAAGATCTACGACCCGTTCTACACCACCAAGCGCGGCCAGGGCGGCAGCGGCCTGGGCATGAACATCGTGTTCAACCAGGTCACCCAGATGCTCGGCGGCACCATCGAGTGCCAGAGCGCGCCGCGACAGGGTACGGCCTTCGTGCTCGAGCTGCCCAAGAAGGTCGAGGCCGTGGCGAAGAAGGCGCCGGCGCCCGACGGGGTGCTGGCGAACGTCTGATCCCCGTCCCACCTGCCTGATGACAAAACCCCGTTCATGGGCTATCAACGATGCAGCTCAGTCACTCCGCGTTCGACCGGAGGGAAGCCCGACATGCGCCGTTTCGCCCCGCTCCTGCTCCTCGCCCTGACGATCGCCGCGGCCGCTCCGGCGGCGGCCGGCTCGATCTCCGTCACCCCCTTCCCCTTCGTGTTCTACACGCCGGAGACGAAGCTCGGCTACGGCGGCACGGTGCTCGTGTACGTGCGGGGCGACGACCCCGAGGCGCGGCCTTCGGTGGTCTCCCCGGTGTTCTTCCACACCACCCGCAGCCAGACCCTGGCCTTCCTGTCGGGGGAGGCGTACCTGGACGACGCGCGCTGGCGCCTGACCGGCACGGCCGGCTACGTGAAGTTCCCCGACACCCTCTGGGGCGTGGGCAACGAGACCCCCGACGCCGCCGAGGAGGACTTCACGCCGGAGACGAAGACGCTGAGCCTCAAGGTCGAACGGCTGATCGCGACGGACCTGTACCTGGGCGCGTCCTTCGACCTGGCCGAGCGGAAGCTGATCGAGACCGAGCCCGGCGGCCTGCTCGACACCGCCGCGGTGCCGGGCGTCGCCGACGGCACGGTGGCGCTGGCCGGCGTCTCCCTCTCGCGCGACACCCGCGACTCGACCACCTGGCCCACCGACGGCGTCCGCCGCGACCTGTGGATCAGGTGGGCCGGCGGCGCCCTCGGCGGCGACTACGACTACCGCGCGGCCACCCTGACCCTGACGTCCTACCGCGCGCTGACGGAGCGCTCGGTGCTGGCGGCGCAGCTGGTGGCCGAGCTGCGCAGCGACACTCCGCCCTTCGACCTGCTGCCCGGTCTCGGCGGCGACGCCCGCCTGCGCGGCTACTACGCCGGCCGCTGGCGCGACCGCAACCTGCTGGTCGCGCAGGCCGAGTGGCGCGGGCCGCTGTGGCGGTCGATCGGCGCGGTGCTCTTCGCGGGCGCGGGCCAGGTGGGACGCGATCCGGGGGACATCGGCCTGGGCGGCCTGCACGCGGCGGGGGGCTTCGGGCTGCGGGTGCCGCTGAACAGGGAAGAGAAGCTGAACCTGAGGGCGGACTGGGGGTTCGGCGCGGGATCGTCGGGGTTCTATCTGAGTCTGGGGGAGGCGTTCTGAGTCAGTCCGCGACCGCGCCCCCCGGCAACGCATCCACGACCCCCACCACCACCGACCTGATCGGCGCGTCGGCCCACTCCAGGATCTGCCGCGCCCCGTTCCCCTCGTCCAGCACCAGCACCGTCTGGCCGGGCGCGGCGCCCACGGTGTCGACGGCCACCAGGTAGCCGCCGCTCAGCTCGCCGTCGGGGCCGAGACGGTCGACGATCAGCAGGCGACGGTTCTCCGTGGCGGGGTGCTGGATGGTCTGCACCACGTTGCCGGCGATGCGTCCGAGGATCATGGACCGTCCTCCCCGTTCAACAGCACGTCGTCCACCAGCCCCACCACCGCGTGATCCACCGGCACGAAGCTCGGGTCGAGGGTGAGCGCCGCCTCGCGGCTGGCCTCCCAGGTGACGAGCTGGTCGGGGCCGGCCATGCGGGTGCCGTCGGCGGCGACGAAGGGGAGGCCGGCGTCGTCGCCGGTCTTGGTCAGCGGCTGCACCCACAGCAGGGGCACGCCCGCGAGGCCTTCGTAGACGACGCAGGGGACGAGGGTGCCGATCACCTTGCCGAGCTGCATCAGGTCTCCAGTCTCTCTGCGCCGGCCGGCTCGGCCGGTTCGCACAGCCGGAACTCGGTGCCCGCGTCGAGCACGCCGCGCAGGTGGGCGTCGGGACGCGGGAGCAGGGTGCGGGCGCGCATCTGGCCGCGGACGCCCACGCGGGCGTCGGCCTCGTCGAGGGCGGCCTGCACGTCGGGCAGGTCGCCGTGCAGGGTCGCCAGGCCGCGGCCGCCGAGGTCGTCGGCCAGGCGGAAGGTGCCGATGCCGACCGGCGCGGCCTTCACCGCGGCGTCGATCGCCCGCAGCAGGGCCGCGGCGTTGCGGGTCTCCACGACGCCGACGGTGTCGTCCTCGCCGATGGTCGTCAGCTCGCCCAGCACCGCGTCGCGCACGGCGGGGTGGGGGTCGGGCAGGAAGACGGCGTCGGCCAGCTCGGCCCCGGCCGCGCCCTCGCGATAGCCCTCGTCCACGCTGGCGACCGTGCCGCCCAGCAGGGCCAGGTAGTGGCCGGGGTGGACCGTGCCGCAGCGCAGCAGGGCGATGGGCGCGCGCTTGAGCAGGCGGTCCACGGCCTCGAGGCCGTGGGCGATGCTCTCGTATTCCAGCAGGGCGAGGGCGGCGACGTTCCGTGTCATCAGACGATCCTGAAGTGGTCCACCATCACGCAGCGGCGCAGGCGGCTGAAGGCGACCGGGCCGGTCAGGCCCTCGCCGGTGGGACTGGCGATGGTGAAGCTCGTGTAGCCCTCGCCGCCCTCCGCCAGCCCCGCGTGGATGGGACCGTTCTTGACGAAGATGCTGGTGTTCATCACGCGGGCCATGCGGCTCAGCGCCGTGATGTCGTGGGAATGCATCGAGGCCGAGTGGCCGCAGCCCTGCTCGGCGCGCACGGCCAGGTCGATGGCGGCGTCCACGTCGGGCACGCGCACCACCGGCAGGACGGGCATCATCTGCTCGGTCCACACCAGGGGGTGCTCGGCCGGCACCTCGCAGACGATCAGGCGCGGGTCGGCGCCGCGGCCGATGCCGGCGCGCTCGAGGATCACGCCCGCGTTCCTGCCGATCAGGTCCTTGTCCATGACCGCGTGCTCTCCGGGGCCGTGGGTCTCGGCGAAGATGGTGCGCTCGAGCGCGCGCAGGTCGGCGGCGTCGGCCAGGTAGGCGCCGTGCTTCTTCATGGCGGCGAGGAACGGGGCGGCGGCCTTCTCGGTGACGAAGACCTCCTTCTCGTCCACGCAGATGATGTTGTTGTCGAAGGACGCGCCCTGCACCACGTCGCGGCCGGCGGCGTCCAGGTCGGCGGTCTCGTCCACGACCACCGGCGGGTTGCCGGGCCCGGCGCAGATGGCGCGCTTGCCGGACTTCATGGCCACCTTCACCACGCCGGCGCCGCCGGTCACCGCCAGCAGGCGCACGCCCGGATGGGTCATCAGGGCCAGGGCCGTGGCGACGGTGGGCTCGCCGACCGCGGTGATCAGGTCGGGCGGCCCGCCCGCGGCGACCACCGCCCGGTTGATCAGCCGGACCGTCGCCATGGAGCACTCGCACGCGCTCGGGTGCACGTTGAAGACCACGCTGTTGCCCGCGGCCACCATGCCGATGGTGTTGCAGATGATCGTCGAGGTGGGGTTGGTGGTCGGGGTGATGGCGCCGATCACGCCGTAGGGGGCGTACTCGGTGAGGGTCAGGCCGCGGTCGCCGGTGCGGGTGTCGGGGCGCAGCACCTCGGGGCCCTCGGTCTTCAGGGTGACCAGGCGGTTCTTGACGACCTTGTCCTCGTAGCGGCCGAGGCCCGTCTCCTCGTGGGCGTGACGGGCCAGGCCGTCGCCGTGCTCGAGCATGGACGCGCGGATCGCCGCCACGATGCGCTCGCGGGTCTCCAGGCTGGCGCCGGCCAGACGGCGGAAGGCTGCGGTCGCGGCCTCCACGGCGCGGTCCACGGTGGCGTGGACGCCGTCGCCTTCGCGCACCGGCGCGCCCGTCGCCGCCGGGGCCGACGCGGCTGCCGGTGCGGGTGCGCCGGTTCCCAGCAGCCGGTCGGCCAGACGGCGGGCGATCAGGTCGACCTGTCCGTCGGTCAGCTTGGCCATCAGTCGTCACGGCCCTTCTTGTAGCGCTCCTCGCCGTCGATCGCCCAGCTGTCGACGATCGCCATGACGGTGGCGTCGATGGGCTTGGCGTCGGTCATGGTCGTCTGTCGCGCCGAAGAGCCCGAGGCGTAGAGGACGTACTCGCCCTCGCCCGCGCCCACCGCGTCGGCGGCCACGACGGTGGCGCCCGTGAGCGCCCCGTCGGGACCGGCCACGCCGAGCATCAGGAGCTTGAGCCCCTCGATGGCCGGCTCCTTGCGCGACGACACCACCGTGCCGAGCACTTTCGCGAGATTCATGTCCGCCCTACTTCTTGGCGGTCTCGGCCTCGCGGCCGAGCGGCACCACCAGGTCCACGTTGGCGTGCGGGCGCGCGATCACGTGGACCGCCACGACCTCGCCCACCCGCGCGGCCGCGGTCTGGCCGGCGTCGCAGGCGGCCTTGACCGCCGCCACGTCGCCGCGGATCACCGCGGTGGTGTAGCCGCCGCCGGTCTTCTCGTAGTTGACCAGCTCGACCCGGGCCGCCTTGACCATGGCGTCGGCCGCCTCGACCATCGCCGCGAAGCTACGGCATTCGATCATGCCCAGCGCGTCTGCCATTTCGGTTCTCCTTTGCCGTCGTTCCTCGAACGTTCGAGTTATTTGCCGATATCGCGGCCGTCCAGGGCCGTCAGCGCGTTCACCGCCGCCGGCCTGGCCACGTCCACGTCCTTCTCCTCGCCGCCGATGTACACCCGACCGAAGCTGCCGAAGGCGCGCACCTCGAGGATGTTGATGTCGGCGGCCTTCTCGGCCTCGTTGGCCGCGAGCGCGGCGTAGGCGGCCGGCTCGCATTCGAGCACGAACAGGGTCTGACCCGAGAGGATCAGGTTGCCGTGCCGCATGCGGTTGATCAGCATGCACTGGTGGTCGTCCAGGTGGCGAACCACCTGGTTCGACACGATGCGCGGCTTGAGCCGCATGGACTCCTCCAGCTCCAGCGCCTCGAGGATCGCCGCCCCCGACTGCCGCACGTCCGCCTGGCTGTCCGAGTGCACCTCGAGCATGCCGAAGTGACGCTCGACGATCTGCATGCCGGGCGTGACGTTCGTCGACTTCAGGGCGATGTCCATCACCCGGTTGATCTCGATGCCCGGGGCGATCTCCACGAACAGGCTGGCCTGGTCCACCCGGGGCAGGAACCCCTGGGCGACTGTCGCCTGGAAGGAGGCGAACTGGGGCTGCAGGCTGTCGAGAATGCAGTAGGCTCTCAGGTCGACCATGTCGTTCCGTTCGTTAGTAGGCCGCCGCGCGGTCGCCCGAAGGGGCGGCGCCGTGGGCCTCCTCCACGATGGCGATGCCGGCGCTCGCGCCGATGCGCGTGGCGCCCGCCTCGATCATGCGCCGGGCGTCGCCGTATGACTTGATGCCGCCCGACGCCTTGACCTCCATGCCTGCGGGCTGGACGATCGACGCCATCAGGGCGATGTCCTCGGCCGTGGCCCCGCCCGAGGCGAAGCCGGTCGAGGTCTTCACGAAGTGCGCCCGCGCCCGCCTGGCCAGCTCGCACACGCGACGCTTCTCGTCGTCGTTCAGCAGCGCGGTCTCGATGATCACCTTGCAGACGGCGCTGCCGTCGCGGCAGGCTTCCGTCACGGCGCGGATGTCGCGCAGCACCAGCTCGTCGTCGCCCGACTTCAGCGCGCCGACGTTGATCACCATGTCGATCTCCCTGGCCCCGTGCCGGATGGCCTGCCGCGCCTCGGCGGCCTTGATCTCCGGCACCGCGGCGCCGAGAGGGAAGCCCACCACCGAGCAGGTCAGCACGGGCGTGCCGCGCAGGCCGTCGGCCACGAACTTCACCCAGCAGGGATTGACGCACACCGAGCGGAACGCGTACTCGCGCGCCTCGTCCACGATCCTGCGGACCATGTCGCGCGTGGCGTCCGGCTTGAGGATGGTGTGGTCTATGTAGCAGGCGATGTCGGCGGGGATGGGCCCGCACATGTCCGGGCCGGTGGTCAGGCGATTGCAGCCCATGGCCAGGAACCGTCGCGCGGTGTCCGGACAGGAGGCCACGCCCGGTCCCTCGGGCGCGGCCCCTGCCAGTCGGGAGCCTACCATGCGTTCCAGCTTGGCGACGATACGTTCCACGTCCGCGTCCGTCAGGCCGGCGACGCCGCCGTCCGTGGCGGACGCCGCGGGGCCCGAAGACGCGGGCGTGGGACTTCCGTGTGCCGTCTCGTCGATCATGGCCACCCTCCGTTGGTGACGCGGCTCCACGCAATCGGTCGTCATGAAGACGTCCACGATCTGCTTGGCCAGATTGGCGCCGATCAGGCCGGCGCCCAGGGTCAGGACATTGGCGTCGTTGTGCTCGCGGGCGTTGTTGGCGCTCGAGACGTCGTAGGCCATGGACGCCAGCACCCCGGGCACCTTGTTGGCGGTCATGCAGGAGCCGATGCCGGCGCCGTCGATCATGACGCCGCGCTCGGCCTGGCCGCCTGCGACCGCCTCGGCCACGGCCCGCGCGAAAACGGGGTAATCCACCGCTTCATTCGATGAAGTACCGAAATCGAAGACCTGATGCCCCTTCGACTTGAGGTGCTCGATGAGCTGCCCCTTGAGGGCGAATCCGCCGTGGTCGGCGCCGATGGCGATCTTCATGGCTTCAGCTCCATACCTGTGCGTCGTCGTCGCGGCTCTCGCCGGGGGTGGGAGCGATGCCGCCCCCCTCGCGGTCCAGCACCGCCTGCAGCCGCCGGACGAAACGCCGGAACCGGGCCAGGCCGGCCTCGGTGATCTGGAACGAGGTGACCGTCCGGCGCCCCCGGGGCGTCTTGCGGATGGTCAATATGCCTTCCCGCTCCAGCTTGCGGGTCTGGACGTGGAGGTTTCCGTCGGCCAGGCCCGTGGTATTCCTTAATTCCATGAAGCTGATGGGCCGCCCCGAGATGAGAGCCGCGACCACCTGGAGGCGCGCCGGAGAGGCGAGGATGTCGTCGAATCGCTCCTGCACCGTCGTCGCTCCGCGGGAGGGCCTCTGTTGCTTCACGTGAGGAAGTTATCGGCAAGGATTGGCGTGAGTCAAGCTTAAAGTGCGCGCGTAATGGTACAGTACTTCATGTTGTGAAGTAACATAGGGCGTGTCACTCGATCAGATGATGAGCCTCATGCGCCAATCTGTGACACGCCGAGCAGAGCACTTTGAGGTTATCGACGTCGTTTCCACCTCCATCGGCTCGCGGGCGTATGTGGTGGACTTCCAGGAATCGCGTCCGTTCGCACCCCGCCCCTTCGCAACGGTGACCGGCCCGGGTCAGCGTGGCCCGCCGGTTCCGTGGCGGTATCGAGGCGCGATTGGGCTTGCCGGGCTCCTGGAGCCGCGCATCGCACGCCACGACATCGCCCGGAACGGGCTGCGCACCCCGATCCGTTTGCACCTCGGCCGAGCCACATTCTTTACACGTGTAAACGACGACCTGGTAGGGCGGGCCGTCGGCGGTCGCGGGGGCGTCGTTCTGAGCCAGGTCGTGCAACGCGGCGAGTAGCAGCTCGGCGCGGTCCATCCCGCGGGTCCCGGCGTCGCCCCGCTTGCGGATGGATTCGAGCAGCGCCTCGTAGCGGGCGTACTGCTCGGCGGTGAAAGTGACGCTCACGGTGACCGGAGCGTCGGTGGGCGTGGGGGCGACGGGCTCGGCGAGGTCCAGGGCGAGTTCGTCGCTGTGGGCCCGCGCGGAGCGGGCTCGGAGACGCGCCGCCCGCACCTTCCGTTCCAGGCCGCGACTACTTGAACACTTCGCCTGGTCGATCCAAGTCTTTTCGCTGGCCGGCGTCGCCACCTTCGCCACCTCGCGGGCCTTGGTCCACCCCAACTCGCCCCTTGCCACCGACCGGCGCAGTTGCGGCAACTCGTCGAGCGCGGTCGCCAGCCTCACGAACTGCGACGTCTTGCTCGGTGTGAAGCCCAGGGCGTCGGCCGCGTAGGCCTGGATGGATGAGTACCCGAGGTCGCGGTAGAGCTTGCGTCGCAGGATCTCTGCGAAGAGCAGGACGGCGTTCTGCTGGGCAAGTTCGAGCTCGCGGAGCGCGGCTTCGAGACGGGCGTGGATCGCGGCTGCGGACATGAAGAAACCTCCCCGAATACGAGCGTTTCGTGGGAGGTCGAAACGGTGGCGATCGATGAGGTTAATATAGTCGAGGAATGGGCGCCGCGCAACCTATAACTGTAAATATATCAATGAATTATACAGGAGCGAGGCATGGTTTGTGCTCGCTGTCTACCTCCGTTTACATGCCCTCTCAGCCTCCGAACACCAACCAGGTATCCCCCTCTGCCTCAACCGCCTCGCCGACGACCCGCGCCTCCACAACCCCCGCCGCATGCAACGCCTCCACCAGCGCCGGCGCCTCCGCGCTCGGCAACGCCGCCAGCAACCCGCCGCTGGTCTGCGGGTCGAAGACGATCTGGCGGTGCCACTCGGGCAGCGCGTCCTCGAAACGTACGTGGCTCGCCACCCGGTCGACGATGTGCTTGTTGACGCCGGTGGTCATGCCCTTCCGATACATCTCGAGGGCCTCATCCATCACCGGCAGATCCTCGATGCGGATCCGGAACGTCACGCCAGAGCCCTTGGCCATCTCGAAGCCGTGGCCGGCGAGGCCGAAGCCGGTGACGTCGGTGGCCGCATGGATCTCGAAGTCGGCCATGGTCTCCGCCGCGACGCGATTGAGGGCGGTGATGGTCTCGTGGCAGGCGTCCATGGCCGCGGCCGACACCCATTTCTTCAGGTTGGCGTTGAAGAGCACGCCGCTGCCCACGGGCTTGGTGAGCACCAGCGCGTCCCCGATCTGCACGCCGGCGTTGGTCCAGTATCGGTCGGGGTGGACCAGGCCGGTCACGGACAGGCCGTACTTGGGTTCGTCGTCATCGATGGAGTGGCCGCCGGCCAGCACGGCCCCGGCCTCGGTGATCTTGGACAGGCCGCCGGCCACGATCCGGTTGAGCACCTCCATGTCCAGCTTGCCGGACGGGAAGGCCACCAGGTTGAGGCAGGCCACGGGCCGTCCTCCCATGGCGTAGACGTCGCTCAACGCGTTGGCCGCGGCGATCTGTCCGAACAGGTAGGGGTCGTTCACCGGCGGCGTGATGAAGTCCGCCGTGAGGATCATCGCCGTGTCGTCGCTCACACGGTAGACGCCGGCATCGTCACCGGTGCCGAATCCGACCAGCAGGTTCGGATCCTCGTGCCGGGGAAGCGTCTCGAGCAGTGCGTCCAGCCCGACCGGGCTGATCTTGGCCGCTCAGCCGCAGGTCTTCGAGAGACTCTGCAGCGTGGGCGTCCTGAACTTTTCGAACAGCGACTTCATGACGTCTCCTCGTGATCCGGTTTCTCCCGTGGGCCCGGTATCATGGACTTCGATTATCCGGATTGCAACCGCCGAGTCCCTGCTATCCCTGCTCCCGGATCGATTCCAGCGCTTCCCACCGCTCGTACAACCGCTCCAGATCCGGCTCCAGCTCGGCGAGCCGCGCGCGCAGGGCCGCGACCTGATCCCCGCCCGACCTGTACAGCTCCGGATCCGCCAGACGCTCCTCGATCTCCGCCTTCTCCTCCTCGAGCCCCTCGATCTCCCCCGGCAGCGCCTCCAGCTCCCGCGCTTCCTTGAAGCTGAGCTTCTTCTTCGGCGCCGACCTGGGCTTGCTCTTCTTCACCTTCGCCTTCTTCGGACCCGCCGCCGCCTGCTCCAGCCGTTCCCAGTCGCGCCATCCGCCCGCCGATTCCACCACGCGCCCGTCCCCGGTGAACACCAGGGTCGAGGTGACGACGTTCTCCAGGAACGCCCGGTCGTGGCTCACCAGCAGCAGCGTGCCGTCGAAGTCGGCCAGCAGGTCCTCGAGCAGCTCCAGGGTCTCCAGGTCGAGGTCGTTGGTGGGTTCGTCGAGGACGAGCAGGTTGAAGGGCCGCGTGAACAGCCGCGCCAGCAGGAGCCGGTTGCGCTCGCCGCCGGACAGCCGGGCCAGGGGCGACCGCGCGCGGTCGGGCGTGAAGAGGAATCGCTGCAGCCAGGTCAGCACGTGCACCTTGCGGCCGTCGACGGTGACCTGGTCGTTGCCGTCGGCCACGTTGTCCTGGACGGAGCGCGTCTCGTCTAAGGTCTCGCGTTGCTGGTCGAAGTAGGCGACCTCGAGGTTGGTGCCCAGCCGGATCGAACCGGCGCGCGGCTCGAGCTCGCCCAGCAGCAGGCGCAGCAGGGTGGTCTTGCCCGCCCCGTTGGGCCCGACGACGCCGACCCGGTCGCCGCGCAGCACGGCGCAGTCCAGATCGCGGATCACGTCGTCGTCCCCGTAGCCGAACGACACGCCCTCGGCGCGCGCCACCAGCCGCCCGCTGCGCTCGGCGTCCTGCAGGGAGAACTTCACGTCGCCGAGCTGCGCCCGCCGCGCCCGCCGCTCCTCGCGCATGGCCTTCAGACGCCGCACGCGCCCCTCGTTGCGGGTCCGCCGCTCGCGCACGCCCTGGCGGATCCACACCTCCTCCTCGGCCAGCCGCCTGTCGAACTCCCGCTGCTGCTTCTTCTCGGCGGCCAGCTCGGCCTCGCGCCGACGGAGGAAGGTGTCGTAGTCGCAGTCCCAGACGAGCAGCCGCCCGCGGTCGAGCTCGATGATGCGCCGCGCCCGGGCGCGCAGGAAGTCGCGGTCGTGGGTGACGAACACGACCGTGCCCTTGAAGCGTCCGAGCAGCTCCTCGAGGCGGCGGATGGCCGGTATGTCGAGGTGGTTGGTGGGCTCGTCGAGCAGCAGGATGTCGGGGTCGTTCACCAGGGCGCGCGCGAGCAGTACGCGGCGGCGACGGCCGGTGGAGAGTTCCTCGAAGTCGCCCTCGGGCGGCAGGCCGACCAGGGACAGGGCGCGCTCGGCCTCGTGGGGGGCGCCGCCGACGATGTCGAGGACGGGCCCGGCGAGATCGGCGGCCACCTCCTGGGGGAGGAAGCCGACGCGCAGACCCGACTCGCGCCGCAGCTCGCCCGAATCGGGCACCTCGTCGCCGGCCAGCAGGCGCAGCAGGGAGGTCTTGCCCTCGCCGTTGCGGCCCAGCAGGCAGATGCGGTCGCCGCGTTCGATGCGCAGGTCGACGCGGTCGAGGACCGGGGGGCCGCCGAAGGCGAGGGAGGCCTGTTTGAGGGTGAGCTGGGGCATGGGTCGGGGGCTCCTTGGTTGGTTTATATGGTTGGGGATGGGGGCGGGGGAGGCAAGGGGGGATCTGCGCGGTTCTCGAGACCGGCCGTTGGACGACGTGGTCGCCTCCTGCTAGTCTGGGTCCGCGTGGACCGATATCCCCGACGACAGGCCACCGACATGAGCGCGACCGTCATCGTCAACGACCTCATGCAGACCGGCTACGAGTACGTCCTCACCGAACCCCCCGGCGAGAACTTCGCCCCCGACTTCACCCCCGACCTGACCCCCGCCGAGATGCTCGAGCTCGGCGTCTTCGGCGGCAAGTACATGACCGACTGCCGCGACGAGTTCCCCGCCGCCTGGTTCGAGAACGCCAGGCTGAGCCCCGAGCGGGCCGACCCGAAGCTGAACTACTTCGGGGTCGACGCGTCGATGCCCCTGTCGCACTGGCGCAGGAAGGGCTGGATCTACCACGAGGATCCGCGCGGGTGGTTCCAGTGGTACTGCCGCTATTTCATGGGCCGGCGATGTCCCGACGACGCCCGGCAGATCAAGCGCTGGAAGGCCATGCGGCGGCACGTCGCCCAGATCAGGCACAACTGCGCGCCGGGGGACCTGTCGTGCCGGCGGAAGCAGAGGCAGGCGCTGCTGCAGTGGGCGTACGACAGTCGGGATATCTAGGTCTAGCGTATCAACGCCATCCGAACCCTCGCCTCGACCCCATCCGCCAGCAGCCGGCAGACATAGACCCCCGCCGCCGCCGCCCGCCCGCCGTCGTCGACGCCGTCCCAGTCCACCGCATGCCTTCCGGCGCCCATCTCCCGTCCGCCGACCAGCCCGCGCACGCGCCGCCCGGCCAGGTCGAAGATCTCCAGGCGCACGCGACCCGGCGCGTCCAGCTCGAAGGCCACGGTGGTGCGCGGATTGAACGGGTTCGGCGCGCAGGTCAGGATCCGCTTCGCCGGCGGAGCGTCGCCGACATCCGTCAGCACGCAGCCCACCGGCAACGCGCCGACCCGACCCCGCAGGGGATCGTAGGCGGCGGCGCAGGGCGAGCCGCTGCCCAGCGCGTGGGAGAGGTCGGGGTTCAGCTCGCGGCAGAAGAGCGGGTCGGCCGAGAAGTTGCCGCGCAGGCCGAGCTGGTCGGCGAGGGGGCCGACCCAGTCGCCGCCGTCATGGCCGAAGATGTCGCAGTCGCTCAGCTCGAGGGTCTCGAGGCCGTCCCAGTGGATGCCCTCGCCCCCCGGGTTGAAGGCGACGAGGCAGTTGTCCATCAGCAGAGCGGTTCCCGACGCCTGTTCGATGTGCAGGGCCGCGGCCGCCGGCGCCTGGTTGTCCGCGAAGGTGCAGGCGGTGACGGTCGTCTGTCCGGAGCCCGTGCAGTAGACGGCGCCGCCCTGGTCGGCCGAGTTGCCCGAGAACAGGCAATCCGTCATCTCCAGGGTGCCGCCCGAGTGGACGGCCAGAGCGCCGCCGAGGGGAGCCGTGTTGCCCGTGAAGACCGTGTTGCTGATGGTCGCCTCGGCGCCGAAGACGGCCACGGCTCCGGCCCGGTCCGTGGCCGTGTTGTTCTTGAATACGCAGTTGTCGATGATCAGCGGTATGAACTCCCAGGCGACGACCGCGCCGCCGTGGTTGCCGTGGCCGCCGGTGATGGTGAGGCCCTGAAGACCCAGGGCGAAGTCCTGCTTTCACCCGCCGGCGTCGTAGGAGAAGGCCCAGTGGGGCTCGGCCGCGGTGCCCTGGACGTCGATCACGCAGGCGGTCGGGTCGTCGCTCAGGGATCGGACCGTGAACGCCTTCTCCGAGTTGTACAGGTCGCGGTTGCCCAGGCCCGTGTAGACGCCGTCGGCCAGGACGATGTGGTCGTCGGCGCCGAGGGAGTCGATGGCGGCCTGGATGGTGGGGGCGTCGCCGCTCCCATCCGGCCTGACCAGCCAGTCGCGGGCGGAAACGGACGTGGCGGCGAGAAGGCAGCAGAGCAGCAGGAGCCGGCGTGCGGACATGAGGCATCACCCCCGGGAGGACGTCATGATCGTTCCGGGCTGCGGGCCGGTAATTGTATCGCATTTTCGTTTTCCTGTACACGGGAGGGTAGGGGAATGCCTGATGCGGCGCGCGGGGGAGGTGAGCAGGTTAATTGTTCAACCGGCCGGAATCACCCATCCTCAACGCGCCCAACAAGTACCGATTCTTGACCAGAATGGTGTTGATATCGCGCTCTCGATTGTTGGTTAAGTCCCTTTCGTTACGTCCGATCACCCCTTGCGTGGCCGCAGGTACACAGTGTTGATCCGTACCTCGGGCGGCGGGACGCTTTCGCGTGGAGGATAGAAGCGTGACCAAGACGATCGATATCAGCCCCCTGACCCGGATCGAGGGGCATCTGGCGATCCATACCGAGACCGAGGACGAACGGGGCGGCGGCCAGCGCATCGTGAAGGCGTGCTGCGAGGGCGAGATGTTCCGCGGCTTCGAGTCCATCCTGACCGGACGCGATCCGCTCGACGCCCAGCAGATCACGCAGCGGATCTGCGGCGTGTGTCCGATCTCCCACGGCATCGCCTCGGTGCGGGCGCAGGAGATGGCGTACGGGATCCGGCCCAACCGCAACGGCCGGCTGCTGCAGAACCTGATCTTCTCCGCCAACTACCTGCAGTCGCACATCCTGCATTTCTATCACCTGGCCGCGCTCGACTTCGTCGACGTGACCGCGCTGCTCGGCTACAAGGGTGCGAGCCGCGCGTTGCGCGGACTGCGGAGCTGGGTGGAGGCGTCGCTCGAACGCAAGGACCTGTTCCCGGCCGCGCCTTTCTTGCCGCGCTACGAGGCCGACTACGTGTCCGACCCCGCGGTGAACTGGGAGCTGATCGCCCATTACGTCGACGCGCTGGAGATCCGTCGGCTCGCCCACGAGATGGCCGCGGTGTTCGGCGCCAAGATGCCCCACAGCACGGCCCTGGTGCCGGGCGGCTGCACGCAGGTGCCCAAGCTCGAGCGGATCCTGGCCTACCGCACGCGCCTGAAGAAGATCGAGGCGTTCGTTGAGGACGTGTACCTGCCGGACATCGTCACCGCGGCGCAGGCCTTCCCCCAGTACTGGCGCGCGGGAGCGGGCTATCGGAATCTGCTCTCCTACGGCGTCTTCGAGGAAGCGGGCGAGGGCGCGAAGCTCTTCCCGGCGGGCGTCCTGCTGGACGGCGAATGGGAGCCCTTCGACCCCGGGCTCATCGCCGAGGACGTCAAGTACTCGCGCTTCGTCTCGGCCAGCGGTCGGCATCCGTACGAGGGCGAGACCGACCCGTCCGCCCGCAAGTCGGACGCCTATTCCTGGCTCAAGGCGCCGCGCTACAAGGGACGACCCATGGAGGTCGGCCCGCTGGCCCGCGTCATGACCGCCTACCACGCCCGGCCCACGCACTGGATCCGCGGCGAGGTCGACGGCGTCCTCGCCAGGCTCGGCGCGAAGCCAGAGATGCTGTTCTCCGTGCTCGGGCGGCATCTGTGCCGGGGGCTCGAGTCGCTCTGGCTGGCCCGCGCCGCGCACCGCTGGCTGGACGAGCTGACCGTCGGCGGTTCGCCCGCCGAGGACTTCGCCATCCCGGACGCCGGCCGGGGTTACGGACTCACCGAGGCGCCCCGCGGCGCGCTCGGACACTGGCTGCAGGTCTCCGGACACAAGATCGCCCGGTACCAGTGCGTGGTGCCGACGACCTGGAACTGCTCGCCGCGAGACGACCAGGACCAGCCCGGCCCGGTGGAGAAGGCGCTCGAGGGCGTCGTGATCGCCCGGCCGGAACACCCGATGGAACCGGCGCGCGTGGTGCGCTCGTTCGACCCGTGCATCGCCTGCGCGGTGCATTGACCACAACGTCGCAGCGAGGCTGCGCGAGGGAAGAGGGATCGGATCCATGGCAGAACTGACGAGACGCGAGTTCCTGAGGCTCGGCGGGGTGATCGCCGCCGCCACGGGCCTGGGGGCCATCGAGGCGCGCGCCCTGGCCGAAGGGCTCGAACGGCTGGCGACCGGGGCGCCGCGCGTGGTCTGGCTGCAGGGCCAGTCCTGCAGCGGCTGCTCGATTTCGCTGCTGAACACCGACCAGCCCGGCCCGGCCGAGCTGCTGACCGACTACATCTCGCTGGTCTTCCACCAGAACGTGGGCGCCGCGCAGGGCGGCGACGTGAGGAAGGTCCTGGAGCAGGTGGGTGAGGCCGGCGACTACTTCCTCGTGGTGGAGGGCTCCGTTCCCGCGGGCATGCCCGAGGCCTGCGAGCTCGCGGGGCGTCACTTCGAGGACTGGCTGCTGCCCCTGGCGCGCGACGCCGCGGCGGTCGTCGCGGTGGGGACCTGCGCCTGCTTCGGCGGCATCCCCGCGGCCGAGGGCAACCCGACCGGCGCCGTCGGCGTGGCCGACTTCCTGCGCGCCAACGGGATCGCGCCCGAGGGCCGCGTCGTCAACTGCCCGAGCTGCCCGGCGCACCCCAACTCCATCGTGGGGACGCTGGCCTACGCCGCCGCCAACGGCTATCCGCCGGTGGACGAGCGGCTGCTGACGCCGAAGATGTTCTACTCCCAGTCGACCCACGACGACTGTCCCCGCTTCCACTACTACAACAAGCACGAGTTCGCGCAGCACTTCGGCGACTCCGAGGGTTGCCTGTTCAAGCTCGGCTGTCTCGGGCCGCTGACCCGCACGGAGTGCCCGCGCCGCCAGTGGAACGGCGGCGTGAACTGGTGCATCCGGGCCGGCGCGCCCTGCATCGGCTGCAGCTCGGACCAGTTCGCACGCCAGCGGGACTTCCCGTTCTATCGCAGGGGCGAGGAGGCCCATCCGGTCGCCGTCGGCGAGAGCGCGCGCAAGGGAGGTCTGTCGTGAGTCTGGGCAGGAAGATCTTCGTCACGATCCTGGGGCTGTTCTGCGTCACCACGATCGTGCTGCAGGCCGCCGCCGTCGTGGTGAACCGGGCCGGATTCCAGAAGGTGATGGCCGGATTCGACACCTCGCTGGCGCAGATGAGAGCCGAGACGACCGGACATCTCGAGCAGCTCAGCATCGACTCCGCACGCGACCTGATGGCCGAGATCAAGATCGGCATCGGCGAGGCGCTGCAGCCGGGCGAGGCGGAGCGGTTCCTGCACATCGCCGAGAAGCAGAAGGAGCTCCGCGTCCTGGACGAGTTCTCGTTCTTCGGACCGGACGGCCGTGTGGAGCTGTCGTCCGAGCAGGGCGCCACGGGACGCGAGGTCGATCCGACGGTCTGGGAGATGGGGCGGCAGACGGGCGAACTGGTCATCCGCAACAACGAGGACTTCGTCGAGCTGTACGAGCCGCTGTTCACCGATGCCGACCTGCTGCGCTTCAACCCCGGCTGGGAGCTGGGCGAGTTCTACGGCATGGTCTACGTCAAGCTCTCCAAGGAACGGGTCAACCAGGTCCTCGGGACGCAGAGCGCGACGATCGAAGGCGCCCTCGCCCAGGGGCGGGACGTCTATCGCGCCGCCGCGCGCAACGCGATCTGGGTCGGTGTCGGCCTGATGCTGCTCGGCCTCGCGGTGACGGCCGTGGTGCTGAACATGGTCATCCGACGCTCGCTGCACAGGCCGATCCAGCGGCTGGTCCGGCGGATGCTCGGCGCCTCGGACCATCTCAACGGTTCGTCGGCGGAGGTCCTGACCGCGAGCAACGGCGTGGCGGACGCCGCCACGACCCAGGCGTCGAGCCTGGAGGAATCGTCCGCCTCGCTGCACGAGATGGCCGCCCAGACCCGCCAGACGGCGGCCGACGCCGAGCAGGTCAACACGATCTCCACGGAGGTCCACGGCTCGACGCAGGAGAGCCAGCGGGCGCTGGAGCGCATGTCCGAGGCCATCGGCCAGATCAAGCAGGCGGCCGACGACACCGCCAAGATCATCAAGACCATCGACGAGATCGCCTTCCAGACCAATCTGCTGGCCCTGAACGCCGCGGTCGAGGCGGCGCGGGCGGGCGACGCCGGCAAGGGCTTCGCCGTGGTGGCCGAGGAGGTGCGCAGCCTCGCGCAGCGCAGCGCCGAGGCCGCCGGGAGCACGGCCGAGCTCATTGAGGGCTCCGTGACCAGTTCCGAGCGGGGCGTGAGGGTGTGCGACGAGGTGGTCGGCTACCTCGACGGGATCGTGTCGGGCGTCGGCCGGGTCAGCGAGCTGATGGAGAGCGTGGCCGGCGCGACCGACCAGCAGGCGCACAACGTGGAGGAGGTGACCGGCGCCATCACGCACATGGACCGGCTCACCCAGGACAACGCCGCCCGCGCCGAGGCCTCGGCCCTCGCCGCCAGGGACCTGACGCAGCAGGCGCAGGTGGTCAAGGGCGCCGCGCACGACCTGCTGCGGCTGATGAACGGTTCGGGCGCCGAGGTGCACGAGCCGGCCCCGCCGGCAACGGCCGTCGCGGCCCGGCCGCCGCAGAAAAAGGAGCTCGACCCCGCGGACGTCCTGGACGAGATCGACCTGGGCGCGTGGGACGAGGAGGAGATCGAGGTCTGACCACCCGACCGGTCCGTTCGTGTGCCTGCCCGAACGCCCGGATACGGCCGATGCGGATGTTTCCCATCCGTATCGGCCGTCGTCGTGCTAGCCTCCGGCGTGGAGGAGGATGCGATGAGCGAGCACAAGGTTCGATTCGACCGGCTCGAATGGACGACCCCGTTCGAAGGCGTGCGCCACAGGATCGAAGACGTCTTCGGCCGCAGACTGCGGCTCGTCGAGTACGCCGGCTCCATGCCGCTCCACTGGTGCGAACGGGGGCACGTGGGCTACGTCCTCGACGGTCGGCTCGAGATCGAGTTCGAGGGTGAGACGGTCGTCTACGAGCCGGGGGACGGTGTCTGCATCCCCGACGGCGCGGAACACAGGCACCGGGCCCGCGTGCTGACGGACGTCGCCCGGGTGTTCTTCGTGGAAGAGGCCTGACGCAGCCGCCGGTTGCCTATTCCCCCCGCTGCGCGGATCATGTGACGACCCGAAAGGAGTCTCCATGTTCCGCGACCTCGCCCCCGGTTGGATCGTCACCACCACTCCCATGGGACCGTGCGCCCTGGCCTGGACTCCGCGCGGTCTCGACCGCCTCGTCGCGCCGGTGCAGGACGGGGACCGCGTCCACGCCGAGATCGCAGCGGCCTGTCCGGACCGCGCCGAGGTTTTGCGCCCGCCCGCCCCGGTCCGCGACCTGATCAAGCGACTGCGCCGCCACCTCGTCGGCCGTCCCGACGACTTCGCCGACGTGCCCGTCGATCTGTCCGGCCGCTCCGACTTCGCCCGCAAGGTCGCCCGGGCCGCCCGCCGCATCCCGCCGGGGGAGACCCGCACCTACGGCGAGCTGGCCCGCCGCCTCCGCCGTCCCGACGCCGCCCGCGGCGTGGCCCGCGCCCTGGCCGCCAACCCGGTGCCGATCATCGTGCCCTGCCACCGCGTCCTGCCCGCGTCCGGCGGCCTCGGCGGCTATTCCGCCGGCGACGGCCTGCCCACCAAGGCGCGGCTGCTGCACGCCGAGGGGGTCGTCCTCGATCCCGCGCTGGAGCCCGGGTACGCGCACCTGCGTCGCGTCGACAAGCCGCTCGCGAGGATCATGCGCGAGGCCGGTCCGTACCTGCCCATCTTCGGCGGCAGCCAGGATCCCTACGAGGTGCTCTGCACGTCGCTGGTCCACCAGCAGATCTCGGTGAAGGCCGCGGCGACCATCGCCGGACGCGTGCGGGCGCTGACGCCGGGGCCGGGGTATCCCACGCCTGCCGAACTGCCCGAGCTCGCCGACGCCGACCTGCGCGGCGCCGGTCTCTCGCGTCAGAAGATCGGCTACCTGCGCGATCTCGCCGCGTGCGTGAGCGACGGGCGGCTCGACCTGTACGCCCTGCGCCGACTGGACGACGACGCGGCCACCGCCGCGCTGGTGCAGGTGAAGGGGATCGGGGTGTGGACCGCCCAGATGATGCTGATCTTCAACCTGGGCCGGCTGGACGTGTGGCCGGTGGACGACCTGGGGTTGCAGGATTCGGTGCGGATGCACCTGGGGTTGGCGGAGCGGCCGAAGGCGAAGGAGATGCAGGCGCTGGGGGAGAGGTGGGCGCCGTATCGGTCGCTGGCGGCGTGGTATCTGTGGCGGTTGGCGGATGGGGGTGGGATCTAGACGGCGACGGATCGATTCCGTAGACTCAGCGATACCTCGATCTAGCATCGACCCCGGTCCGAAGGAGTCCCATGCGCGCGCTCCCCCCGCTCCTCGCCGCCTGCGCCCTCGTCCTTCTCTGCTCCTGCGCCGGTCAAGCGCCGCGACCCCAGGACCACCCCTGGCTAACCGACACCGCCCAAATCCCCCCCATAGAACTAACCGACTTCATGCGCCTCCCCGCCGCCGACCAGTCCCACCGCCGCGATCTGGCCGAAGCCGGCCTCAACACCCTGCGCCTCTGGAACCCCGAACGCTACGCCGGTATGCGCCTCGATTTCCAGATGGACGTCTCGGCGCGCGACATGCTCTCGATCACCCGCTGGAAGAAGCCCGGCCCCGAGTTCGACGAGACCGTGCGCGTCTGCCGCCGCGCCGTGGAGCTGGATCCGACCCACAGCGAGGTCTGGCTGGAACTCGGCCGCATCGGCACCGTGTCCGGCGACTGGCTGCGGGCGGCGGCCGATCTGGACACCGCCTGGGACGCCCTGTCCCGCGATCCCCGCACCCGCGGCAACGTCGCGCTCGAGCAGCGGGTGATCCTGGCCGGGGCCTGGCTCTGCCACGACCGGGGGTTGTGGGAGGAGGGGCTGGCCTGGCTGTCGCGCCGGGCCGGCGCCTGGGACTCGGGGCTCCACCAGGAGCAGATGCTGGTGCGCGGCCTGCTGCAGGCCGGCGCCGGACTGTTCACCGAGGCCTATCACACGTCGTTGCGCCTGCCGCCGTTGCGCTACCGCGACACGGGCATGTTCACCGTGGGTCTGTCGCGTCAGCAGCAGGGCTACGGCATGCGCTGGATCCAGGCCATGAACTGGCATCACCAGGGGGAGCCCGCGCTGGCGCTCCACGCCCTGGGCACGCCGGCCTCGACGAAGATCCACATCCCCCACATGAACCGCTACTGGACCGACGCGGCCCTGCTCTTCGCCCACGACGGCGACGTGCCCGCGATCCGGCTGGCCAGCGCGCTGTCGCTGCTCGGGCGCGCGCCCATGCTCTACTACATGCCCGTCGAGGGGTTCAGCTTCCCGCCGGTCCTCTTCGACCAGCCCGACGTGACCGTGCCCTTCATGACCATCGAGCACGACCGCTTCGTGGCGGGGGCGCTGTTCAGCTACGCCTGCCAGGTGATGGCCGACTGCTCCGCCGCCGAGGACGACTCGGTGCGGCTGCGTCGCGGCGAGCGGGCGCTGGAGGCCTTCTCCATCTGCCTGCGTCGCGGGGATCGGCCCGCCCTGGCGCGGGCCCTGCGCGGGCGGACCCGCTTCTACATGGGCCAGGGCGACGCCGCCCTGCCCGACCTGCGCACCGCCCACGCGGCCCTGGCGCTCGAGGGACGCATCGACCCGGTCACCAGCACCGTCATCGGCACCCTGCTGATGCAGGGCAACTCGCCGGCGGAGGCCGTGCGCTACCTGGGCGAGGCCGTCGAGGCCGATCCGGAGCTGGCGGTGGCGTGGCGGACCTACGGCGTCACCCTCGCGCGGCTGAACCGTCACGCCGAGGCCGACGCCGCCATGGACCGGGCCGTGGACCTCAACCCCTACGCGGTCGGCGGCTGGTACAACCGCGGGCTGCATCACCTCAACCTCGAGCGCTTCGCCGCGGCGCAGGAGGATCTGCTGATCGCCGAGCGCATCGAGCCCGACAACACCCAGATCAAGCAGCTCCTGGCCACCCTCTCGCGGCGCTGGGAAGAGGCCGACGACGCCGAGCGCCTGGCCGCCGCCGGCGCCAGGGCCGACAGCGTGCAGGCCGCGCTGGCGGCGGGCGACGCCCTGGGTGCGGACCCGCGGGACGAGCTCTCCGTCCTGGACGGCCGCCGCCTCTACGACCTGGCCGACGCGGACTTCGCGGCCCGCGCCGACTCGCTGGCCGCCGCCTACGTCGAGACCGCCGAGTCCGACCCCGTCCTGCGCGCGCGCCTCGCGGCCGCCCTGCTGCGTGCCGACCGCGCCGAGGAGACCCTCGAACTGCTCGCGCCGCTCTGGCCCGACGACCTCGGCCCGGCCGAGCGCCTGCTGGTGCTCCAGGCCGACCGCGACCTGGGCCGTCCCCAGCGGGCCCGGATCCTGGCGGAGTCCCTGCCCGACGACGCCCCCCGCGTCCCCGAGATGGAGTTCTGGACCCTCGCGGCCCTGATCTGCATCGACCACGGCGACCGCGCCCTCGGTCTGAAGGCCCTGGACCGCGCCATCGCCCTGGCGCCCGCCAACACGGCGTTGACCAGCTTCCGGCGCATGATCGGCTCCGGGGACTAGGCTCTGTCAGAGAACCCTCTCCCGTCGCCATGAACGTCTGTTCGGCTCGAGACCTTCGTTGCGAATCCTCGCCGTAGCTACGGCTACGGCTGCGGTTCGCGCCTCGGTCTCGAGCCGAACAGACGTCCCTGGCTCGGTCCGAGGGTTCTCAGACAGAGCCTAGTCCCCATTTTCGATATTGATGAACGGGTGTTGTAGTGCCGGCGGCGAGGTCGCCGTCAAGCGAAGCGGTTTCCGGCCGATAGAGGACAGGTGGGCAAGGCGTCTGCCTCATCGATCGGATAGTTCGACATGTTTGCTCGAGATCCCCGTTTCGGAATCCGTTTCCTTGTCATACTGGCCTGTGGACTGGTGTCGCTGTCGGCGGCGCCCGTGTTCGCGTCGCATGTCGGCGAGGTCGTGACTGTCCGCGACGGCGACGACGGGGTCGAACTGGGCGGCGCCCTGCGCCACCTGGCGGACCCGACCGGCGAGCTCGGCTGGAAGGAGGTCGTGTCCCGCTCCCGCGCCGACGAGTGGCGGGACGTCGAGGGCGACATCCCCAACCTGGGCTACAGCCGCGACGTCCACTGGTTCGGTGTGCGGTTGTCCTCCGTCGCGCACGGCCGCGACAGCTATCTCCTCGAGATCCAGTATCCCGTGCTGGACGAGATCGTCCTGCACGTCCTGCGCGAAGGCCGGCTCGAGCGCATCGAACGGGCCGGCGACCGCCTGCCCTTCGCGGAGCGCGACATCGAGCACGTCTCCTTCGTGTTCCCCCTGGAGCTGGCGGCCGGCGAGACCTGCGACCTGCTGCTGCGGGTGGACACCGGCAGCGCCGTGCAGGTCCCGGCGATGCTCTGGACGTCGGAGGCCTTCCGGGACCGGATCGACCGTCTCTACAGCATCAACGGCGTCTTCTACGGCGCGCTGCTGTCGTTCATGCTCTACGGCCTGATGGTCTATGCGGTGACGCGCAACCGGAACCAGCTCTTCTTCGCCGGCTACGTCACCGCGTTCCTGGCGCTGAAGCTGGCCATGGACGGCGTGGGCTACCAGTTCCTGTGGCCCCGCTCCCCTTATCTGCAGGACCGCATGATCGCGGCCGCCCTCGCCCTGGCGGGGATGCTCGAGCTGCTCTTCGCCTGCCACTTCCTGCGCCTGAAGCAGGACGCGCCGCGCCTGTGGCGCCTGTTGCGGACCACGGGCCTCACGACGGCCGCGGCGTTCGCGTCCGTCTGGGTGCTGCCCTATGCCGTCTCCATCCTGCCGGTCATGATGCTGGCCGTGGGCGGGACCTTCCTGGTGCTGGTCGTGGCCGCGCATCTGTGGCGGAGGGGATCGCGGTCGGCGCTCCTGTTCGGCCTGTCCTGGCTCTCGCTGCTGGCGGGCACCTGCGTGCTGATCCTCACCAAGATGGGCCTGCTCGCCCCCACGCTGCTGACCGACAACGGCGTCACCCTGGGCATGATCTCCCAGGCCCTGCTGATGATCGTGGCCATGGCCGACGATCTCAGGACGAGCCGTCGCGAGCGGCGGGTCGCCGTCGAGGAGCTGCTGCGGATGCAGGAGGCCTCGAGACGCGAGCTGGAGGAGGAGGTCGCACGGCAGACCCGGGAGCTCCGGGACATGATGCGCGAGCTCGCCAGCGTGAACGAGGAGCTCGATCAGAGCTCCAAGCTGGACGGGTTGACCGGCATCTTCAACCGGCGCGCGTTCGAGGAGCGCCTGGGCCGGGAGTACGGCCGGGCCCTGCGGACCCGCAGCAGCCTGTCCGTCCTGATGATCGACATCGACAAGTTCAAGGACTTCAACGACTCCTACGGCCACCAGGTCGGCGACGAGTGCCTGAAGCGCGTGGCCGGCCTCGTCGAGGAGGAGGTCCGGCTGACCACGGACTTCGCCGCCCGCTACGGCGGCGAGGAGTTCTCGGTCCTGCTGGCCGAGACGCCGGGGGACGGGGCCGCGGGGGTGGCCGAGCGCATCCGCGCCGCCATCGAGGGCATGATCTTCGAGGTGAGGGGCGACCGCGTGCCCGTCACCGTCAGCGTCGGCGTCGGTTGCCTGAAGCCGGTCGAGTGCGAGCGGGAATGCGCCCAGGCCCTCGTCGCCATGGCGGACAAGGCCCTCTACGAGGCCAAGGACAACGGCCGCAACCGCGTCGAGGTCTGCCTGGTGATCCCCGAAGCGGAGCGGGTCTGACCGACGCGTCGTTCCCGGCACGACGAAGGCGCGACCGCCGCGGCGGTCGCGCCTTCTCCGTCTGTCCGGTCGTCTACTCGCCGATCCCCGCCAGATCCAGCAGGAACGCGTACTCCACCGCCCGGTCCCGGTGACGCTTGAAGCGGCCCGAGGCGCCGCCGTGGCCCGCCGCCATGTCGCACTTGAAGAGCAGCAGGTTGTCGTCGGTCTTCAGCGCGCGCAGCTTGGCCACCCACTTGGCCGGTTCGAAGTACTGCACCTGGGAGTCGTGCAGGCTGGTGGTCACCAGCAGGTTCGGGTAGGCCTGGGCGGCCACGTTGTCGTAGGGCGAGTAGGAGAGCATGTACTCGTAGCTGTCCTTCCGGTTGGGGTCGCCCCACTCGTCGTACTCGCCGGTGGTCAGGGGGATGGAGTCGTCCAGCATGGTGGTCATCACGTCCACGAAGGGCACCTGGGCCACCGCGCCGTGGAAGAGGTCGGGCGCCATGTTGATCACCGCGCCGACCAGCAGGCCGCCGGCGCTGCCGCCCATGGCGTAGAGCCGTGCGGGGTCGGCGTAGCCGCGTTCGACCAGCGCCTCGCCCACGTCGATGAAGTCGCGGAAGGTGTTCTTCTTCTTGAACATCTTCCCGTCCTCGTACCACCAGCG
>CAZSNA010000009.1:43434-64221 GCA_964607825.1 uncultured Fibrobacteraceae bacterium
AGCAGGGTGCGGGTGCGGGTCGCCATGTCGTAGTCGTAGGTGGACTCGGGCGTGGTCATGGACTGGTAGCCGTAGCGCAGCACGCCCGTGCCCGGCTCGAGGTTGGTGGAGATCCAGGCCACGTAGGCCTGCTCGCCGAAGTCCAGCGCGTGCCAGTCGCCGCCCTCGCGCGGGCGCACGCGGATGCGCGCGAGCCCCTCGTGGCGCTCCTGCACCGCCAGCCAGTCGTCGAAGAGCTCGAAGCCCTCCAGCAGGACGTCCTCGTCGTGGGGCAGCACCTCGATCCAGTTCGCCTCGGCGGTCGCGTCGTCGGGGGTGCGCATGAGGCGGAAGTTCTCCGCGTCGCGGTTGGTCTTGACGTACCACCAGCCGTCCAGGTGCTCGATGCTGTGCTCGTGGTTCCGCTCGCGGGGGACGAACGTCTCGAACTCGCCCGCGGGCTCGCAGGCGTCCAGCACGCGGTACTCGTTGGCGATGGAGTGGTAGCTGCCGATCACCACGAAGCGGCGCGACTTGGTCTTCCACACGAAGCAGCGGAAGGTGTCGTCGTCCTCCTGGTAGACCAGCACGTCCTCGGCGGGATCGGTGCCCAGCACGTGTCGCCAGATCTGGTGGGGACGCAGGGTCTCGAGATCCTTGCGGGTGTAGAAGAGGGTCCGCCCGTCCTCGGCCCAGGCCAGGTTGCCCTGGGTCTCGGCGAGGGTCTCGGGATAGAACTCGCCCGTGTCCAGGTTCTTGAAGCGGATCGTGTAGAGGCGCCGGCCCACCACGTCCTCGACCACCGCGACCACGTTGCCGTCGGAGTTGGGCGAGGGGGTGCGCGTCCGGTAGAACTCGTGGCCCTCGGCCCGCTCGTTGGCGTCGAGCAGTATCTCCTCGGGGGCCTCCAGGCTGCCTGTCCGGCGGCAGTACAGGGCGTATTCCCTGCCCTCCTCGTAGCGGCGGTAGTACCAGCGGCCGTCGTGGAGGTAGGGGACGGAGTTGTCGTCTTCCTTGATGCGGCCGGTGATCTCCTCGAAGAGGGTCTCGCGCAGCTCGGCGGTGTGGGCGGTCGCGGCCTCGGTGTAGGCGTTCTCGGCCTCCAGGTAGGCGATCACCTCCGGATCCTCGCGTTGGTTCAACCAGTAGTAGTCGTCGACGCGCGTGTGGCCGAACTCCTCGAAGACCTCGGCTTCGATCTTGGCCACGGGCGGGTCGGGGAGGTCTGGCGTGCCGGAACAGCCGGCGAGGGAGATGAACATCAGCGAAAGCACCACCGGGATCAGGGGACGCATGGGAACACCTTTCGACGAGAGCGGTGACAGGGCGACAGCATTACGCCAAGTCGCGCTCGACAGTTGCACGCGGCGATCCTACACTCGCCCCGGACCCCCGCGAAAGAGGCTTTCATGTACCAGCGCCGCGTGCTGACCGGGCTCGACGTCCTCCTGGAGGACGGTTGCCGCACCCTGCGCGACCGCCGCGTCGGCCTGCTCTGCCACCCGGCGTCGGTGGACGCCCGCCTGCGCCACGCCGCCCCACTGCTGCTCGGCGCCGGCGTGGATCTGCGCTGCCTGCTGGGCCCCCAGCACGGCCTGCGCGGGGAGACCCAGGACAACATGATCGAGTGGGAGGGCTTCCGCGACCCCCTGACCGACCTGCCCGTCCATTCCCTCTACGGCCGCCACCGCAAGCCCACCCCCGACATGTTGCGCGACGTCGACACCCTGGTGGTGGACCTGCAGGACGTGGGCGCCCGCTACTACACCTTCATCTGGACCCTGCTGCACTGCCTGGAGGCCTGCGCCGAGCTGGGCAAGCGCGTGGTGGTGCTGGACCGGCCCAATCCCCTGGGGGGGGAGCGCGAGGGCAGCATCCTGGATCCGGACTGGCGTTCGTTCGTGGGCCTCGCGCCCATCCCCATGCGCCACGGCCTGACCATCGGCGAGCTGGCCCTGTGCTTCCGCGACCTCTTCGACCTGCTGGTCGAGCTGGAGGTGGTGCGCATGGCGGGCTGGCGTCCCGGCCAGTGGTTCGACGAGACGGGCCTGCCCTGGGTGATGCCCTCGCCCAACATGCCGACCCTCGACACGGCGATCGTCTATCCGGGCATGTGCCTGCTCGAGGGCACCGAGCTGTCGGAGGGACGCGGCACCACCCGGCCCTTCGAGATCTGCGGCGCCCCCTGGATCGACCCGCCGCGCCTGGCCGCGGCCCTGGACGCCTGCCGCCTGCCCGGCTGCGTGTTCCGGCCGCTGCACTTCGAGCCCACCTTCCAGAAGTTCGCCGGGGAGCTGTGCGGCGGCGTGCAGATCCACGTGACCGAGCGCGACGTGTTCCGGCCGGTACAGATGGCCGTCGCCCTGCTCTGCACGGTGCGCGGGCTGTGGCCGGAGTCGTTCCGCTGGCGCGAGCCGCCCTACGAATACGAGACCGAGCGTCTGCCCATCGACATCCTCGCCGGCGGTCCCGGCCTGCGCGAGGCCGTCGACGCGGGCGTCGACCACCGCGACATCACCCGCCACTGGGACGCCGACCTGCTCCAGTTCGAGACCGTCGTCCGGGATTGCTGGCGCTATGGCGGCTGAGCGCCGCGCGCTGGTGCTGGCCGCCGGGCTGGGCACCCGTCTGCGTCCGTTGACCGACCGCACGCCCAAGCCGCTGCTGCCGCTCGGCGGCGAGTCCCTGCTGGCGCGCATCGCCGGGCGGCTGCGCGACGCCGGCGCGACCCGTCTGGCCGTCAACGCCCACCACCACGTCGAGCAGGTGGCCGCGGCCGCCCGCGCGCTGCCCGGCTTCGACGAGGTCGCCGTGTTTCCCGAGCCGGAGATCCTCGGCACCGGCGGCGCCCTGTGGGGAGCGCGGGACTTCCTGTCCGCCGGCGAGGCCTTCCTGCTGCACAACGGGGACGTGGAATGCGACGCGGACCTCGCGGCGCTGTGGGACGCCCACGAGGGATTCGGCGCCGAGGCCACCCTGCTGCTCGCGTCCTGGCCCGAGGTCGACTCGGTGGTGCTGGGCGCCGACGGCCGCGTGCGCGACGTCGCCGCGCGCCTGGCCGCCGCGCCGGCCGACGGAGACCGGCGCCTGACCTACACGGGCGTGGCCGTCTTCGCGCGCCGGTTCCTGGAGCGCCTGCCCGCGGGGCCGAGCTCCCTGATCGACGCCCTCGTTGCGGCCCTGCGCGACGATCCCGGCGCTGTGCGCGGCCTCGCCCCCGAGGGCCTGCTCTGGAGCGACCTCGGCACCCCCGCCCGCTACCTCGACGCCCTGCTGCGCGTGAACGACCCGGCCGACGCGGAGGCCGAGTCCGCCGCCGTCGCCGCCCTGCCCCTGGTCCGCGACGCCGGCCTCGACGCCGCGCCGCCCGAGCGTCTGGCGCCCGCCGGTTCGGACCGCGGCTTCTGGCGTCTCGACGGTCGCGTGCTCGTGAAGAGCCGACCCGACGATCCCGACGCGCCCCGCTTCCCGGAGGTCTGCCGCGTCCTCCACGCCGAGGACCTGGGCGCCCCCGAGGTGTACGCCGACGATCCCGCCGACGCCGCCGTCCTGCTGGAGGACCTCGGCGACGACACCCTGCACCGCCTGGCCCACGCCGAGCCGCGGCGCCGCCCCGAGCTCTACCGCCTGGCCCTGGACGCCCTGGTCGCCCTGCAGACCCGCGGCACCGCGGCCTGGGCCGAGCACCCCGACCTGGCCGAGCGCCGCTTCGACGCGGCCACCGTCCGCTGGGAGCACGACTACTTCCGCACGCGCTTCCTGAGCGGCGAGGCCGGCCTGTCCGACGCCGACCTGGCGGGCCTCGACGCCGACCTGGCCCTGGTGGGCGACGTCGTCCTGTCCCAGCCCTGGGTGCTGATGCACCGCGACTTCCAGTCCCAGAACATCCTGATCCGCGACGGCCGCGCCCGGCTGGTGGACGTGCAGGGCGCCCGCCGCGGCCCCTGGGCCTACGACCCCATGTCCCTGCTGCGCGACGCCTACGTGGAGCTGGACGACGCCTTGCGCGACGAGCTGGCGGAGTATTACCTGTCGGAGCTCGCCGCGGCGGGCGGGCCTGCGCCGGCCGATCCGGGCCGCGACCTGGCCGCCGCCGGCCTGCAGCGCGTGATGCAGGCCCTGGGCGCCTTCGGGTTCCTGGCCCGCGTCAAGTCCAAGACCGCCTACCGCGACCACGTGCCCGTCGCCCTGCGGCACCTGCGCGCCCTGCTGATCCATTGGCGCACGTGTTCCGGCGAGCGCCCGCTGACCCGGCTGGAAGAGATCCTCACACGAGTGGAGACGCCATGACCGAGCCCCTCGCCGTCGCCCTGTACTCGGAGATCGGTCCCCTCGAGGGCGTGGTGATCCACACGCCCGGCCCGGAGATCGAGAACATGACCCCGGGCAACGCCAGCCGCGCCCTCTACAGCGACATCCTCAGCCGCGACGCCGCCGCCCGCGGCCACGCCCAGCTCGAGGGTGTGCTGCGCAAGGTCGCCCCCGTGCACCAGATCGCCGACCTGCTGACCGACGTGCTGGCCGACCCCGTGGCGCGCGCCCCCCTGCTCGATGACATCTGCACCAACGAGGGCGTCCCCTGGCTCCACGACCGCCTGGACGACCTGCCGCCCGCAGAGCTGGCCCGCAGCCTGATCGAGGGCGTGCCGCTGCCCGAGGACACCCTGACCCGCTTCCTCAGCGACGAGCGCTTCGCCCTGCGCCCGCTGCACAACCTGTTCTTCATGCGCGACACCGCCGCCGCCCTCGGCGAGCACGTGCTGATCGCGCGCATGGCCAACTCGGTGCGCGAGCGCGAGGCGCTGCTGGTCGAGTCGGTGCTGGCTCGACATCCCGGCCTGCGGGCGACGACGGTCAACCCGGCCCGCAGCGGGTTGCCGCTCGACGATCCGACCCTCGGTCCCCTGACCCTCGAGGGCGGCGACGTGATGGTCGCCCGCGACGACCTGCTCCTGTTCGGCCTCGGCGCCCGCACCTCGCCGCGGGCGGTGGATTTCGTGGTCGACCGCTTCAAGTCGACCACCGAGCGCTTCGACGTGATCGTCCAGGAGCTGCCCCGCGCCCCCGAGTCGTTCATCCACCTGGACATGGTGTTCACCTTCCTGGACCGCGACGCCTGCCTGGTCTACGAGCCGGTGGTGCTCGGCCCCGCGCGGCAGCACACGGTGCTGATGCGCGTCGCCGGCGGCCGCGTCGAGTCGATCACCGAGGAGGTGAACATCCTGGCGGCCCTGGGCAAGCTGGGCATCGACCTGGAACCCGTCTCCTGCGGCGGCCACGACGACCTCTGGCTCCAGGAACGCGAGCAGTGGCACTCGGGCACCAACACCTTCGCCCTGGCGCCGGGACAGGTGGTGGCCTACGGGCGCAACGAGCACACCGTCGAGGAGCTGGACAAGCACGGGTTCGCGGTGGTCGAGGCGAAGGACGTGATCGACGGGAAGGTCGATCTGGCGGCGCAGGGGCGCTGCGTTGTGACCATCGAAGGGGCCGAGCTGGCGCGCGGCGGGGGCGGGTGCCGGTGCATGACGTTGCCGTTGCGGCGGGGTAGGGTGGAGTGGTAGGGCGCATGACGCATCCGCCCTCCGCAATGTGACTTCCCACCCCCGCCCCGTGTCTCACCACCGAACACGACCGACGACCCGGCCAACGGTTGCGAGCGGCGATGCGCCGCTGTACCATCTGCGCCGTCGTCCGTAGTCAGCCCGTACGGATTCCGTTTTCACACGCGAGGAGAGGATCAATGCGCAAGTTCGCCATCGTGGGTCTGGCCGTGCTGGCCGCGGCCGCCGTCTCGACCGCCGGGGAGTGGGAGAAGTCCGCCGATCTGGGTCTGCTCTTCACCCAGAGCAGCTACAGCGATGACTGGGCCGGCGACGAGCTGGGCTCCCTGATCTGGACCTTCACCGCCGACATGGCCGCCGCCAAGGACCTGAGCGAGAGCACGAACTGGAAGAACACCCTGAAGATGACCTACGGCCAGACGCACCAGCAGCGCGAGGACGACAGCTGGGCGTCGCCCCACAAGTCCAGCGACCGCATCTTCCTGGAGTCGCTCATGCGCTTCGGCGTGGAGCACCCGATCACGCCCTACGTGGCCTTCACCACCGAGACGGCGTTCCACGACGCGGACCACAACCCGTTCTCGCCCGCCCTGCTTTCCGAGTCCGCCGGCGTCGGCCGCGAGCTGATCAAGAACGAGACCACCGAGCTGCTGTCCCGCGTCGGTTTCGCCGCCCGCCAGCGCATGGCCCACGGCATGAAGACCGTCAACGACGCCGGCCTGGAGTGGGTCACCGACCTGTCGCACGTGTTCAACGAGAACCTCAAGGCCGTGTCCAAGCTGCGCGTCTTCCAGGCCGTCACCAGCAGCGCCAAGGACGACCTGGCCGGCCTGCCCAACGAGAACGACTGGAAGGGCACCGACGTGGCCTGGGAGACCACCCTCTCGGCCACCGTCAGCAAGTACATCCAGACCACGCTGTTCTTCGAGCTGCTCTACGACGAGGAGATCGTCAAGAAGGCCCGCTACCGGGAGATCCTCGGCTTCGGGATCACCTACAAGCTGTTCTAGGAGGGGATCATGGAGAACGAAACACTCGCCGCGGGTGCGGACGTCGCCGTCAGCCAGGCCGACAAGGTCGTCAACACGGTCGTGGACATCGTCACCCAGTACGGCATGAGCGTGATCGGGGCGGTCCTCGTCCTGATCGTCGGTCGCATCGTGGCCGGCTGGGCGCGCAAGCTGGTGCGCAAGGCCGCCGCGCGCGCCGACCTCGACCAGGCCATCGTCTCGTTCCTGGGCAGCCTGGCCTACTACGGCGTCATCATCTTCGCGGTGACCGCCGCGCTGAAGAAGTTCGGCATCGAGACCGCCTCGCTGGTGGCCGTGCTCGGCGCCGCGGGCTTCGCCGTCGGCTTCGCCCTGCAGGGCTCGCTGAGCAACTTCGCCGCCGGCATCATGCTGCTGGTGTTCCGGCCCTACCGGATCGGCGACGTGATCGACGCCGCCGGCGTGGTCGGCAAGGTGACCGAGATGCGCCTGTTCACGACGGTGCTCTACTCGCCGGACAACATCAAGATCATCGTGCCCAACAGCGCGCTCTTCGGCGACACCATCAAGAACATCACCGCCGAGGAGACCCGTCGCGTGGACATGGTCGTGGGCATCGGCTACGACAGCGACATCCCCAAGGCCATGAAGATCATGCAGGACCTGCTGGAGAAGGACGAGCGCGTGCTCGCCGAGCCGGCGCCGCAGATCGCGGTCAGCGAGCTGGCGGACTGCAGCGTGAACTTCGTGGTGCGGCCCTGGTCCAAGACCGGCGACTACTGGGGCGTGAAGTTCGACTTCCTGGAGAACGTCAAGTCGGCGTTCGACGCGGAGGGGATCGAGATCCCGTTCCCGCAGCTGGTGGTGCACAAGCCGGAGTAGGGTCCGACTTCGCACTACGAACCGGACGGGGCCCCGAGGGGCCCCGTTCTCTATTTCGGCCGATACGATTCTCGTGAATAAAACCGCGCGCGAGGCGTCTTATGGTATGACCCTACGGGACGGCGCGTCCCGTCCGACCCGGGATTCCACGAGAGGCCCCATCATGCGCTCGCTCCTCATCCTCACGCTCCTCGCCGCCTCCATACCGCTTCCGGCCGCGGCCGATGGACCCGACCACCTGATCCTGGGCTACGACGAGGACGCCGAGATCATGCTCCTGCGCCCCCTCCAGGCGAAGGAGGGCCCCGACGGGAACCTGTACGTCCTGGACGGGGGCGACGCGCGCATCAAGGTCTTCTCGCCCGACGGCGAGGCCCTGCGCCAGCTCGCCGGAGAGGGCGAGGGCCCGGGCTACTTCCAGCGCGTCGACGGCGCGACCTTCGGCTTCATGCCCGACGGGCGGCTCTACTTCACCGAGTTCATCCGCGGACATCGCTGGATCACGACCATGGACCGGCACGGGGACGACGTTCGCGTCGTCTCGATCCGGCTCGACGCGGACTTCGGCGTGGAGCGGGCGGTCCCGCTGGCCGACGGCGGTTTCCTGGTGCAGCTGATCCACGGCTCCACGCCCCGGGCCGAAGGCGACCACTTCCTCTACGTGGTGCCCCAGACCCTGGTCCGCCTGGACGCCGCCGGGGAGATCGTGTCCCGCCTCGTGCGGACCGAGCTCGCGAAGTACATCTCCTACAGCCCCAACGGCGGCACGAGCAACCTGCCCTTCACGCCGTCCTTCGCCTGGTGCCTCCTCGACGACGGTCGCGTGGCCTGGAGCGACGGCTCGGAACCGACGCTCCACGTGTACGGCTTCGACGGGACCCGGCTCGGCGGGATCGAGACGCCGCTGCCCGCGCCGGAACCCGTCACGAAGGAGGAGCTCGAGGCCTGGCAAGCCGCCCGCCGCGAACGGCTCCTGGCGCGGAATCCCGAGTGGTGGCAGAGGTTCGGACGGGTCGTCGAGGACTACGACCGCTCGCTCTACGACAAGCCCGTCCTGCAGCGGATCGAGCGGACGCCGGCCGGCAATCTCCTGGTCGAGGGCGCCTGGGAGGCCGAGTCCGAGGTGGTGCGCTACAAGCTGCTCGATCGAGACGGCGCCTGGCTGGCCGACGTCGCCGCCGGCGTCTGGCGGCTGCACCTGTCCGCGACCTACCTGATCTACTTCACCAGCGGGGACGACGGCGAGACCCTCGTGCACGCGCGGCGGCGGCCGGCCGACGAGGCGGCGGCCCTGGCCCTGGTCGAGGCGGGGGGGGAGTCCGAATGATCGAGGCGGAACGCGGTTCCGCGGCCTAGCTTCCCGGCTTCTCGGCCAGCGCCAACCGCACGACCACCGCCGACGGCACCGGCGGATACGTCATCGTGAACCGGTAGCCGCGCAGGTCGTCGGCCTCCACGTCGATGCGCTCCAGCACGTACTCCAGCACGCGGGAATACTCCGGGTACTGGCTGAGCGAGCTGCTCACCGGCCCCGCCGAAACGTTCAGGATCCGGGTGGATAGCGGCAGTCGGGCCGCGTCCAGCTCGTCGCTCCGGTAGCCCCGGGACAGCGACAGGCGGTCCAGGAGCATGACCTCTGGCACCGCGTCGATCTCCAGGTCCTTGTGCAGGAAGATGTCGTGCATCACGAGCTCCGACGGGGTCGCGAGATCGTTCATGGACGCCATGAACCGATCGTCGCCCCGGTCGGTGGTCCGGTAGGTCTCGTGGGCGTGCTTCAGCCGGTCGGCGAACACGAAGGAGAGCGTGCCCTGGTTGCCGAAGGGGCCGGCCGCCAGGTCGTAGCGCGTGCCGTAGCTGCGCTCGACCGGGACGATCTCCAGGTGCGTGCCCGAGCAGAAGGGCGACAGCAGGGGCAGGCCGGGCGGCAGGTCGTCGTCCGGCAGGATGGGCAGCGTCTTGATGCTGATGATGTTGCCGGCGTCGTCGTAGGCGGCCACCCGGTGGATGGGCCACGTGCAGCGGCGCGACCGCTTGAAGTCGTACAGGCCGGCGACCCGCACGCAGTCGATGATGTGCGGCTCGTCGCCCGGCACGTAGATCATGGTCTTGAAGTTGACGCGGGCCTGGACGCCCCACAGGGCCAGGTTGCCGAGGAAGGTGAGCTTGCGGGTGCTCTCCTGGCGCTGGGTCACGTCGTCGATCTGCAGGCCGGACACCATGGCCTCGAAGTACTCCCGGTTGCCGGCGCACTCCTCGACCGCCTGTTCGAATTCGGCGATGGCGGCGCGCGCGGCCTCGAGCCGGGGGGGCGGAGCGCCCAGGCGTTCGCAGGCGCCGCAGATCTTCTCCACCTGGGCCGCCGTCGGGATGTCGCCGATGGCCGCGAGGATGTCGTCGGCCTTGACGACCCGGGTCACGCGCCAGACCAGGTTGCGGTCGATCTGGAGCGAGCGGGCCGTCTCCCGGCCCTTCGTCGGCTTGAGATGGGCCGACTCCAGGAGCTGGACCAGGGTCTGCCGCACCTGATGGATGACCTCGAGGACGGCCTCGGGGCTGCCCAGGCGCTGCAACTGTTCGGGACCTGCCGGCTGGTGCGCTGACACGTGATCGCCTTCCTGTTCCGTTCCGCCCGGATTCGCGGCCCGGGCCTGGCATTATTTCAGTCGCCAATATGCCTTAATTGTGTCACAGTGACACTTGACAGTCAACCCTCCGTCATGATATCGTACCAAATGTCACGTCAGGGCTCAGCAGCCAGCCAGACCGGAACGCTCCCCGTCGCGAAGTTCCCCGGTCGGCAAGCCGAGCGGCGTCGAACCGATCTTAGCGGGCCTGACCGACGGGCTCAACCACGGAGTCGGTCGAGTCTCGCCGAGACAACGTCGCGCTCGACGTCGTTGCCGCAGGACCGGACGACCGGTCGACGAGACCTTCGCTCTGACACAACCAGACGAACCGGAGGACTTACAGTGAAGAAGCTAACGATCATCATGCTGGTGCTCGCCCTGGCCGCCACCGCGGCCGTCGCCAAGGACAAGCCTCTGCCCACGTTCAACGCGCGCGGCACCCTGGACTGCTCGGCCGCCGTGCCCATCGACTGCAACACGTCCGTCAACGGCAGCACCATCGGCCTGCCCAACAACGTCGACGCCTATTCCTGCGTGGGCTGGAACGAGGCCGGCGGCGAGGCCGTCTACGAGCTCGTGCTGGACGACGACTACACCGTCACCGCCTACATCCACGGCATGGGCGCCGACCTGGACATCTTCTTCCTCGACGGCTGCGTGGAGGCCAACTGCCTGGCCTACGGCAACACCCTGTTCACCACCGTCGTCGGCCCCGGCACCTACTACATCGTGGTCGACGGCTACAACGGCGCCGAGGACTTCTTCGCGCTCACGCTCGAATGCGACCTCGTGCCCGATCCCGCCCCGGTTCTCGAGGGCGGCGAGACCTGCGACGCCGCCGTGGACCTGCAGGCGGCCGGCGTGGCCTACTTCAGCGTGGACCTCTCCACCTACACCGACGAGTACGACAGCGACTGCTTCAGCTGGAGCCTGCCCGGCGGCGACGCCGTGTACAAGATGGATCTGGAAGCCGGCGAGCTGTTCTCCGTCACCATGGAGGGCACCTGCGACATGGCCATGTACATCATGGGCGACTGCGTGGGCGGCGAGTCCCTGGCCTGCTCGGACAACTGCTGCTCCGGCGCCATGGAGACCATCGACTTCGTGCCCACCTTCACCGGCACCTACTACCTGATCCTGGACACCTTCCCCTCCGCGGGTTGCGAGGTCGTCGTGACCATCAACAACCCGATCTCGAACGACGACGCGAGCTGGGGCGAGGTCAAGTCCCTGTTCCGCTAGACGCACACGTGACGCCGGGCCGTCTCCATGGGGGAGGCGGCCCGGCCCTCGAACACATCTCGTGGGGGAGCCCCAGCCATGCGTTACCTGCTGACGATCCTGATCATCGCCCTGGCCCTGCCGGCCGTCGCGGCCAACCGCGACCTGCCGAGCGACATGCGCGTCCTCGACGACGCCAACATCACCCGTCACTCGCTCGAGCGCTACGAGAGCGACTGCCTCCTGGGCAACCCGGCCGCTCCGCTCGGCGTGGTGGCCGACTGGTACTACGGCCACGAGACCTACACGACGCCCGTCGCGCCGGGCCAGGACGGCTGCTGCGCCGAGGGGTTCGTCCTGACCTCCGTCAGCTTTCTGATCGACTTCGGGGTCGAGGACGTGCCCAGCACGTTCTACGTCCGCGCGGGCCTGCGCGGCTCCGTCGACAACGGCGGAGGCTGCTACCAGCCGTCGGACGAGCTGTATTCGAGCCCGACCTACGTCGTCACGCTCACCAAGGCCTCCCTGTACGAATTCGAGATCCCCATCGAGCCCGTCGACGCGGACTGCGTGATGGACGCGGGGCCCTACTTCGCCTTCGTGGAGTTCCCGGAGTGGTTCGAGGACGGCAAGAACCCGGACGCGATCGTCGACGACAAGACGGAGCTCTGCACCAACTGGTACGACTTCTACGGCCTGGGCTGGGAGGACCTGCTGGTGGACTACGGCTTCACCGGCAACCTGGTCATGTGGGCCGACGCGGTCTGCTGCCAGGAAGGCGTGTCCAACGAGGACGCGAGCTGGAGCGGCGTCAAGCAGTACTTCCGCTAGGCGGGAGCAGCACCAGCGCGGACGCGGCCAGACCCGGGAAGATCGCCTCGATCCCCAGCCACGGCCCGCCGCCGCCCAGCGCCAGCCAGGCCAGCGACACGCCGGCCGCCGACAACATCGACGCCGCGACGCGCCGCCCTCCGGGGCGGCGCGTTCCGTGTGCCATCAATACCGGCAGCAGCAGCACCGGGGTTCCCACGCTCCCCAGGTGGTGCCACAGCTTCACCACCGAGCCCGACCACAGCGCCATCGCGATCGACAGCGCGCCCACCAGGGGCAGCGCCCAGCGCGACGCCCGCAGCGAGGCCGCCTCGCCGCCGCCCCGCAGCCGCGTCCATACGTCGCGCCCGCCGGTCACCGCCGCCACGAATCCGTAGCTGTCCACCGTCGACATGATGGTCGCCAGCAGACCCACCGTGAACAGGCCGCGCCACACCGGCGGCAGCACCTCGGCGGCCAGGCGGGGGAAGGCCGCGATGGGATCGTCCAGGTCGGGCAGGGCGGCGCGGGCGTAGAGGCCGGCCGTGGTGGTGAGGAAGTCGAACAACATCCAGAAGCCCACCGAGAAGAGGATGCCGCGCCGGGCCGTCCTCTCGTCGCGCGCCGCGTAGCAGCGCTGGTGGAAGGCGGGCTCCACCAGGGTCGCGGCCGCGATCACGTACCACACCGCCACCGCCTGGAAGCCGCGACCGCCGCTCCAGGTCAGATGGCCGTCCGGCAGCGCCCCGCGCAGCCAGTCCCAGCCGCCGAACGTCGCCGCGCAGGACGGCACCAGCACCGCGAAGCCCAGGAACATCAGCGCGAACTGCACCATGTCCGTGCCCACGATGGCGCGCAGTCCGCCGCGCAGCACGTAGCTCAGCGACAGCGCCGTGCCGAGCACCACGCCGACCCACAGGGGCCAGCCCGTGGCGACCTTCACGAGCACGCCGAGCATCAGCACGTAGGCGGCCGGGACGGTCATCACGAAGATGGTCGCGGCGCCGATCAGCGCGGGCCCGCGGCCGAAGCGGTCGTGGAGCAGTTCCGGCAGGGTGAGCACCCGCGCGCGTCGGGCGCGGCGGGCGAGGAAGAGCGCGAACAGGATCGCGTAGAGGTAGTACGGCACCCCGAACACGAGCCAGTTGCTCACGCCGTAGGTCCACGCGTATTCGCCGACGCCGAGGATGCCGCCGTACCACGACGACACCAGGGTGGCCACGAAGGCCGGCAGGGTCAGGCGGCGGCCGGCGACGATGTAGTCGGCCTCGGTCTCGGCGGGGCGACGGAACAGGCGCAGCACCGCGTAGAGCAGGAACAGCGCGTAGACCGCCGCGAGGGTCATGTCCGCGCGCTCCGCGGGAATCGATCCGGGCTCCAGCCGCCGACCGATGCCAGGACCGAACCCTCGAGGACCTCGATGGACACGGGGGAGGACACGGTCTCGTTGGACACGGAGACCTCGCCGCCGTAGGCGATCACCCGGTCCGCAAGAGGCCAGCGCAGGCCCACGACTCCGCCCAGCAGGGCCGGCGCCGACAGCGGCGATACCGAGAGCGGCAGGCCCGGCGGCAGGTCCCAGCGCACGGTCTCGCCGGCGCCGATCCGCACCGTCGCGCCATGGTCGTTGGCCACGCAGATCCGCATGCGGTCCGCGAAGCGCTCCGCCAGGGAGAGGTTGTAGAGCGTGTGATCCAGCCGCCCGCCGGTCGCGCCCAGCAGCACGGCCTCGGCGCAGTCGAGGTCCAGGGCGTGCAGCAGGCATTTCTCCATGTCGGTGGTGTCCTGGTCCTCGATCCGCAGGAAGGGCGGGTCGTCACGGTCGATGGTCCGGCCCATCAGGGTGTCCAGGTCGCCGATGACGGCGTCGGGACGTCGTGGCAGGGACTCGTAGGTCAGGGCGGCCCAGTCGGCGGCGAGGAACAGTTCGGCCATCTCCGTCCAGTGGGCCAGACACTCGTCGCCGGGGGCCTCGCCGCCGCCGAGGACGACGACTCGACGCCCGGCCTTGGCGAAGACGGTGTCCGCGACCAGTCGCTGCGGCGACGCTCCCATGATCGCTCCCCCTAGTAGGTCAGATGCACCCCGGCCAGCACGTTGCGCCCGGCCGCCGGGATCAGCCAGCGGCCGAGGCCGTCGTAGTTGTGGTCGTACCAGTAGCCGGTGGTCTCGTACTGCTCGTCGAAGACGTTGTTCAGGCGCAGGTCCAGGCGCGCGTCGCCGAAGCGGTCGCCCAGGTCGACGTTCGCGGCCAGGTCGACGGTCAGGTAGCCGTCGATGACGCGATCCAGGTCGCCCGTGTTGTCCAGGTGCTGACGCCCCACGCTGCGCAGGCGCAGCCGCGTGTCGACCCGGCCGTGGTCCGACTCGAGGACGACGCTCGCCAGGTGCCGCGGGAACAGGGCGATGGGGTTGCCGCTCAGGTCGAAGCTGCCGTCGCTCCAGGTGTCGGGATCGAAGGTCGCCGTGAAGGCGTCGAACTCGTCCCAGCTCCGCGACGCCGCCACCTTCAGCAGGTGGGCGTCGGCCAGCCGGGCGGCCAGGCCCAGCTCCACGCCCCGGTGCAGGGTGCGCTCGGCGTTGCCGCGGATGGCGGCGCCGTCGTCGTCCACCGCGCCGTAGGGGATGATCTCGTCCTCGAACGCCATCCAGTAGCCGTTGATCGTGAACGACAGGCGCTCGCCCCGCCACGAGGCGCCGAACTCGTAGTCGATCGCCTGCTCGGCCTTCACGTAGGGGTCGGACCACTCCAGATAGTCGAAGACGCCGTCGCCGTCCTCGTCCACCCGCACCGACTCGGCGAACAGGGGGGCGACGCCCACGTCGTCGGGGCCGTCCCAGGTGTCGAAGAGCTCGCCGTCGGTGGGTTCGCGGTGGGTCTTGCCCACGTGGGCGTAGAGCGCGGCGCGGCCGCCGAAGGGCTCGGCCGGCAGCTCCCAGTGTACGCCGCCCTTGGGGTTGAAGAAGCCGTAGTCCACCTCGTAGGCGTGGCGGTCCGCGCCGTCGAAGCGGCCCAGCTCGGCCTGCTCGAAGCGGTACGTCTTGGACTGGTACTGGAGGTCGCCCATGAGGGTCAGGCCAGGCAGGGCCTCCCACATCTCGTTGACGAAGACGCTCCAGGACCGCTTGTCGCCCGTGTACTCGTAGTAGCGCAGGTCCTCGCCGCCGCCGAGTTCGCCGTACACGCGCAGCACGTTGCCGAAGTGGTCGCTGTGGAAGTCGTAGATGTCGCCGCCGACGATGGTGCGGCCGCCGCCGTGGCGGTACTCGACGTGGGGCACCCAGCCGAACTGGTTCTTGTCCACGTTCTTGCGGCGGATCAGGTCGACCTCGCGGTCGGGATCGAGGCCCATCAGCACGTCCAGGCTCCAGTCCGACGCGGTCTCGCCGAGCTTCTCGTTCTCGTAGAAGCCCTCGCCGTGGATCCAGTACGCGGCCTGGCGCACGGTGACGTCGTCGCCCAGCCGCAGCTCGTGGTGCAGCTCGTAGTGGGGCTGGCGGAAATCGTCGACGGCGTCCTCGTAGGCCTCGGGGTTGTGGCGGCGGTTCGACTCGAGGTCGACCTCGTTGGCCGGGTTCCAGCCGTGCTGGGACTCCTCGTGTCCGGTGTAGATCTTCAGGCGGGTGACGCTGTTCTCGGTCAGGTAGCGGCCGCTCCAGAACAGGCCCCACATCTCGGAGCCGGTGCGGTCGCGGTAGCCGTCGCTCTCCAGGCGCGAGTAGCGCAGGACGGTCTGGAAGCGCCCGTCGATCAGGCCGCTCTGCCACTCGGCCGACTGCTTCCGGGTGCCGTAGCTGCCGCCCATGCCGCTCAGCCTGAACCGCCGCTCGGGGGTGAAGGCGTCGGTCACCATGTTGACGGTGCCGCCGATGGCCGTGGTGGCGCCCAGCGAGTTGGTGATGCCGCGCTGCACCTGCACGTCCTCGAGCGAGGCGGCGAAGTCGGGCAGGTCGACCCAGTAGACCTGGTGGTCCTCGGGATCGTTCAGGGGGATGCCGTCGATCATCACGCCCACGCGCTTCTGGTCGAAGCCGCGGATGTTCAGGTAGGTGTAGCCGATGCCGTTGCCCGCGTCGGACCAGGCGTGCAGGCCCGGCGTGTCCTCCAGCAGCAGGGGGATGTCGGCGGTGCCCAGCCGGGCCTCCAGCTCGGCGCCGGTGATGTTGGCGTGGCTCAGGTGCACGCTGTCGTCGTAGCGCGAGGCGGTGACGACGACGGAGTCGACCTCGGCCGCAGCGGTCTCCGCGGCGACGTCGGATGTGCAGAGAACGGCCGCGAGGGCCGCGAGGACGATGGTCTTGAACATGATTCGCTCCCAGGTACGGACGACTCGGGAGCCGGACGCAAACGACCGGCTCCGCACGAGGGGCGCCGGCCGCGATGGCAGGTCTTGGCAGATCCCGTTTCCCTACGCCGGTACGACCCGGTTCAGGTTCGGAGGGTCTATCTCAGGCCCGGAGGCCACCCCTAACGGTAGACGGGGGGACCATAGGACCGGGGCGGGGCGCTGTCAAGGCGGAGCGCCGACGTTGACGCCGGGCCGGTCCGGGCCCACTATGGTGCCGCCATGGACGACCGAGACGCCGCTTCCCGTTTCACCCTCCTGCGCGACGCCCGCCTCTTCGTGCGCCGCCCCGAACTGCGCGAGGAACTCGCTGGCCGCGGCGAGCGGATCGAACTCGGCGCCCACGAGCTCTTCCGTCCCGACGCGTCCTTCGACTACGTGGTGCGCCTGGGCCGCCTGCGCCTGACCGAGTTCCTGCCCGACGGACGCGAGATCACGCGCTCGGTGCTGCAGTCCGGGTCCTGCTTCGTCACCGGCGGAGCGGCGGACGACGCCGAAACGTCGTACCCTCTGGACCGCACGACCGTGATGGCCCTCGGCGACGCCGAACTCTGGCGCCTGCCCCCGGGCACCTTCGCCGACCTGAACATCCTCTGAGGTGGAATCCATGTCCCAGCGCCCGAACACGCCCCTGGTCCTCTGCATCCTCGACGGCTTCGGCTGGCGCGACGGCGCGGACGCCGCGCACGGCAACGCCATCGACGCGGCCGGGCCCGCGTTCTACCGCGGCCTGCTGGAGCGCTATCCCCACACCGTCCTCGACTGCATGGGCCTGGCGGTGGGCCTGCCCGAGGGCCAGATGGGCAACAGCGAGGTGGGGCATCTGACCATCGGGTCGGGACGGGTCATCGACCAGGACCTCAACCGCGTCACCCGCAGCCTCGAGAGCGGCGGGTTCGCGGAGCTGGCGGCCTGGCGCGGCTTCGTCGACGCGCTGGCGGCCGGCGGCGGCAAGCTGCACCTGATGGGCCTGGTCTCGCCGGGCGGCGTGCACTCGCACACCGACCACCTCTACGGCATCGTGGCCCTGGCCCGCGACGCGGGCGTGACGGACATCTGCATCCACGCCATCCTCGACGGACGCGACACCGACCCCGAGAGCGGCCTGGGCTACGTGCGCGACCTGGAGGCGAAGCTGGCGGAGCTGGGGGCCGGCCGGGTGGTCACGGTCTCCGGCCGCTACTACGCCATGGACCGCGACAAGCGCTGGGACCGGGTCGAGAAGGCCTGGCGGCTCTACGTGCACGGAGAGGGGGAGACGGGCGAGTCGGCCGCCTCGATCATCGAGGCCTCCTACGCGGCCGGCGTCACCGACGAGTTCGTGCTGCCGACGCGCGTCGGCGAGGGGGTCGCGGTCGACGACGGCGACGGCGTCTTCTTCTGGAACTTCCGCGCCGATCGCGCCCGCGAGCTGACCTGGGCCTTCAACGTGGACGATTTCGACGGCTTCGAGCGGCCGCGGCGGCCGGAGATCTCGTATCTCTGCCTCACGCCCTACGACGAGGCCCTCGACCTGCCCGCCCTCTTCACCAAGGAGACCCCGGCGGGCATCCTGGCCGACGTCTTCGCCGCCGCCGGCCTGCGCAACCTGCGCACGGCCGAGACCGAGAAGTACGCCCACGTCACCTACTTCTTCAACGGCGGCCGCGAGGAGCCCTACCCCGGCGAGGACCGCCGTCTGGTGCCCTCGCCCAAGGTGGCCACCTACGACCTGCAGCCCGAGATGAGCGCCCCCGAGGTGGCCGAGGGCGTGCTCGAGGCCCTGGACGCCGGCGAGCACGAGGTGATCGTGGTCAACTTCGCCAACGGCGACATGGTGGGGCACACGGGCGTGTTCGAGGCCGCGGTGTCGGCCGTGAAGACCCTCGACGGCCTGCTCGAACGGATCGTGGCCAAGGTGCTGGAGCTGGACGGGGTCCTGCTGCTGACCGCCGACCACGGCAACTGCGACGAGATGGTCGACCCGGGCGGCCGCGTGCTCACCAACCACTCGCTCAACCCGGTGCCCTTCGTCGCCGTCGGCCGCCGTTTCGAGGGCCGCGACGACCTGCTGGACGGGGGCGAGGCCGGCCTGCGCGACATCGCGCCCACCCTGGTGTCCCTGCTGGGTCTGGAGCAGCCGTCGGAGATGAGCGGCCGCCCCCTGCTCCGATCACCCGATTAGTCAATTCCTCTACAATTCCGAAGCATCATGTAAAAAAACCGTTAGCACGTAGACTTATGCCCGGCAGCGTGTTATCATTCCGCAAACGCGTAGGCTAGAAAGCCAGATCCTACTTTCCACGGCTTCATAAACCGTAACTTGACAACGGGATCCGTTTTTTCAGCCCTGTCCCTGCGCGATTGGTTTCGTGTGCTTGTAATCGGGGAGATGAAAATGAAGAGAATCGCTTACGGCGCCCTGGCGCTGATGCTCGTCATGTCGTCCGGTGCCCTGATGGCCCAGACGATCGACGAGATCCAGGTCTACGACGCGACCGGCGCTCCGGCCAGCCCGTACGACGGCACGTCCGTCACGGTCGAGGGTTGGGTCTACGTCGTCAACAACACCTACAACGGCGGCACGCACTACATCGCGGACGCCACCGGCAACGGCATCAACTTCTACCAGCCCGCCGCCCCCGGCCTGACCTACGGCGACTACGTGTCGGTGACCGGCACCCTGAGCACCTTCGGCGGCGAGATCAACTTCTACCAGCCGACGGTGAGCTACCTGTCCTCCGGCAGCGAGCCCACGCCCCAGGTCATGACCGTGGACCAGGTCATGTACGGCCTCGATCCCGGCGAGCCCAACTTCGAGGACGGCTACGAGAACGTCGGCCGGTTCGTCGAGGTGACCGCCATCGTCGAGTCCGTCAACGGCAACTCGAACTTCTACCTCTGGAACGCGGCCCAGGACACGACCATCCAGGTCTACATCGACAGCACGACCGGGATCGACCTGGGCGCGCTGGTGGTCGGCCAGGAAGTCACCGTGCTCTCGCCCGTGGTCGTGTACAACGGCGAGCTCGAGCTCAAGCCCCGCAAGCAGAGCGACATCGACGTGGGCGGCCCGGTCATCGACGACATCGAGCTGGACGACTGGTCCCCGCTCGCCTCCGAGTCCATCACCGTCAGCGCGACGATCGTCGACTCGGACTACAGCGTGAGCAGCGCCGACCTGTACTTCCGGGACAACGCCGGCGACAGCCTGGGCGTGTTCACCGCCGTGGCCATGTCCAACGTGACCGGCGACATCTGGGAAGGCACGATCCCCGGCGGGTTCACCGGCGTGCAGGTGGACTTCTACATCGAGGCCACCAACACCAACTTCGTGACCACCACCAACCCGGGCGACGCCCCGGCGGGCTGGCGCGAGGTCGGCGTGGGCTTCACGTCCATCTACGACGTGCAGTACCGTGATCCCTCGCAGGAGCTGCAGGGGTCCGACTACTACAACAAGGCCGTGAACATCTCCGGTATCGTGACCGTCGGCACCGGCGACGCCGGCGCCAACAGCAAGTTCCTCATGCAGGACGGCGCGGGCGCCTTCAACGGCATCCTGGTCTACGAGAGCTCCTCGGGGATCTTCGTGCTGGCCGGTGACGAGGTCGAGGTCGGCGGCTACATCGACGAGTACTTCGGCCTGACCGAGATGGCCCCGCACTCGCCCATGGCCGTGGAGATCCTCACCTTCGACAACGAGCTGCCCGCCCCGGTCAAGTGCCGCGGCGAGGTTCTCAACGACGACACCCTCCTCGACGGCGACGACATCGAGGGCGAGGCCTACGAGAGCGTGTGGGTGAGCACCTTCGCCTCCGCGGTCGTCGACACCGCGGGCGCCGACCAGTACAACACGTTCATGGTCTCCGACGCCCCCGGCGACACCCTCGTCGTGGACGCCATCGTGGACCTGTTCTACGTGGCCCAGATGGACGACGTGGTCCGCGTGACGGGCTTCATGGACTACTCCTACGGTGCGCGCGAGCTCGTGCCCCTGGAGGACGCGGCCATCGAGGTGCTGACCACCACCTCCGCCGACGATCTCCTGCCCGAGATCCTGCCGGCCGGCGGCTTCTCGGCCATCGCGCCCAACCCGTTCAACCCCAAGACCGAGATCCGTTTCGTGCTGACCCGGCCCAACCAGACCCAGCTCAACGTCTACAACCTGCGCGGCGAGCGGGTGAAGACGCTGGTGGCTGAGCGCCTGGACACCGGCGAGCACATCGTGACCTGGGACGGCACCGACATGACCGGCCAGCAGGTGTCCAGCGGCACCTACTTCGCCCGTCTGCGCATCGGCGCCGAGGTCATGCAGGTCCGGAAGCTGATGCTGGTCAAGTGATATGGAACGGCTAGTCAAGCCTTGTACCGGCCCCGGGCGTCA
>CAZSNA010000010.1:0-62624 GCA_964607825.1 uncultured Fibrobacteraceae bacterium
AGAGGGCGGGAGCCACCTTAGCATACTGTCCGAAATCTGGGGACCACCTCTACACCTCCGTCCAGAACGAGACACTTGGGCCGGGATATGTGCGTGCGGCGAGTGGGCGAGGGCCAATACGCGCACGGCCCGGCAACGCTAGGTTGATACAAGGACATCAGAGGCGCTGTGGGGGATTGTACGGCGACAAACCAACTCAGCTGCAGCCCTCGGATTCCAGTCTAGCATATGCGATTTTTTCAGTCTATGATGATATCTTAAAAACACGTCACAATTGGACGCCTATTCGGGCCCGTTATCTTATTTGATCATAACGAGTTTTCTCATATCGGCGCCGGCGGCCCCACGAAGCATCAAGAAATAAACACCGCTGGAGACCCTCAGGCCCTGCTCGTTCGTGCCGTCCCAGATCGCCGTGTGGCTGCCCTCGGGGCGGAAGCCGTCGACCAGGGTGCGCACGCGCCGGCCGGTCGGCGCGTAGATCTCGAGCCGCACCGCGCCGCTGTCGGCCACGTCGTAGGCCACCGTCGTGCGGGGGTTGAAGGGGTTGGGGTGCACCGAGGCGATGACCGGTCCCAGCGACGCGACCGCGGGCGTGTCCACCGCGCCGTCGTCGAAGATGTAGGCCACCCACTCGGGGTGGTCGATGAAGGGATTGCGGTTGCCCTGGTACGTGTGCACGGCGTCGTTGCGCACGCGCTCCTTGTCGTCGACGGGATCGTCCAGGTGCCATTCGAGCAGCGTCTGCAGCAGGCCCATGTAGGCCACCGAGGCGTTGTTCCCGCCCGAGGTCTGGATGAGCGAGGCGTTGTCGGTCAGGATCAGGTCGGGCTCCGAGCCCGAGTCCCCCTCGTAGCGCACGTCCATGTAGAACATGGCGCGGGCCACGTCGCCCTTGCGGCCCTGCCAGGTCTCCCAGGAGTTGCTGTCGCGCCGGTTGGTGCCGCTCTGGCCGTCGTAGTATTCGGCGCTGTAGGAGGTGCAGCCGCTCACGCAGTCGTCGTAGTACAGGTTCCCGCGCGAGCTGTTGTAGCTGATGTTGCAGATGAACAGGTGGTGACAGTCGGTGTAGGGCTTGTTGGACGAGCCGTCGTCGGGAAAACCGTAGCTGTTGGGCCAGCTGTGCTCGCGGTTGTAGTAGCTGTTGCCGCCGCCCTGCTTGGTGTAGGTGGCGTTGCGGTAGACGTCCAGCACGCGGCTCGAGTTGTAGGGATCCTCGTCGGCGAACTCCAGCACGTTCCAGGTGTCGGTGGACGACGAGGTGTAGGGGATCTTGGTGTGGTCGTCGATGATGTCGTGGACCGAGTCGCGCAGGGTCTCGGGCGTGCTGATGTCGGCCGTGGCGTAGTAGCCGGGCGGCGGGTCGGCGTGGACGGCCGCGGGGACGAGCAGGGCGAGAGACAGGAGCATCAGCGTGAAGCGACGCATGGAGTCGGTCCTTCCGGAGTCGGGTGAGGTCGTGCAACCACAATTATAACATACGGCGCCGGGGCGCCGCTGCGACATCACCACGTGGTGGTGCGGTTTTGATGTTCGATGAGAAGATATGAAACGCCGGCTCTAGCAGCCAGGATTAGATGTCAACAACATCACTCCCCCGACCGTCTGTCCTCCCGATCATGCAGCCCCCGGAGGACATCCACCGCCAGGGAGATCATCCACGAGCAGACGCCGCCGATCATCACGTCCGACTCGGCCTCGGGCCAATCCCACGAGTCCTCCAGACCCGGGCGGGCGAAACGGGCCTCGAACTCGGCCACCAGGTCCGGGTCGTCCACGACCGCCAGCACCTCCGGCTGCAGGGTGGCGCTGAGGACGTCGAAGTTGGCCGACCCCGTGAAGAGCGTCTCGCCGTCGACGAGCATGGCCTTGACGTGGGTCATCTCCCCGCCGCGCAGACGCAGGTCCAGGTCGTGGAGGCGGCAGGCGTCCATGATGCTCTGCTTGAGCCCCAGACGGTTGATGCGCTCCGGCACGACCAGGACCACCTTGACGCCCCGCGCGCGCGCCGCGGCCAGCCGTTCGAAGTAGGGCGCGGTGACGTAGGGGCATTCGAGGTAGATCCGTTCGCGGGCCGCGTCGATGCCCCGGGTCACGCGGTCCAGGATGTCGGTGGCGCCGTCGCCGCGGCCGGCCAGGATCTCCAGGCCCGGCACCGACGCGCGGCCTACGCCGCTCCCCCCGTCGCGGGCGCGCCTCACGTCGTCGGCCAGGAGGTCGGCGATCGCCGGGTCCGCCACGCGCAGCATCAGGTCGCGCCAGATGAAGTTGTGCTCGCTGAAGTTGATGCCGCCCACGTAGGCCGCGTCGTCGACCACCACGATCTTCTTGTGGTCGCGGGCGACGAGGTTGTCCTCGCCCGGACCGTAGGGCCGGCCGATCGCCACGTCGACGCCGTGGGCGCGCAGGTGCTCGAGCAGGCGCAGGGTGGCGCGGGCCTCCTCCCCCAGCGGCGCGTCCAGCCAGCAAGTGGGATCGTAGAGGAACTTGTCGCTGACCACGAAGAGGCTGAAGGCGTCCACGAGCAGGAGCTTGTCCGGCGCCGGGCTCTCGACGAGCGCCGCGGCCAGCGCGTAGCCGGCGGCGTCCGCCTCGAAGCTGAGGGTCTGCACCACGGCGCGTTCGCGGGCGACGGCGAGGTCGCGGGCGACGGTGGCCATGAACTCGGGACCGCCCACGCACAGGCGCAGGCGACCCGGCGGAACGGGTTCGGCCGCCCTCAGGCGCGCCTCCAGGTTCGAGGACGTCGAGGGGCCGAGCGCCCGCACGGCGACCCCAGCCAGCGACGGAAGCGCCAGCAGGAGCAGGGCGACGGCGAGTTTGCGGCGGCGGTCGAGACGGCGGATGCGGGCGACGGCGGATCGGATCGGTTGCATGGCGTCACCTCCTGGTGGATTCACGAGACGGTCTTGAACGACCGCGGTCACCACGTGTTCCGGGATCCTCTTGTCGCCCGACCGGTTCCTCGGTATCTTCATCGAAATCGGCTCGCGCTTCGCGGCGCGACGATCCCACGGCGAATCCGGCACGGGCCAGGATTCGGGCGGCCAGGGGATCGGGCGGGTTGGGCCCCGCCGCACCCGATTCGCCCGACGAAGGAGGTGATCCGGTGAGTTCAGATAGACACGACTCGGCGAAGGTGGCGCCCCCGCTCTAGGGGACGAGGCCAGCGGCCCTGGCCGCCCCCGTTCGGGGTGACCCAGCGCCGCCTCAGCCGCAGTACGGGGGGCCCCTGCGACAGCAGGGGCCCTTTTTCGTGCGGACACGCCGCCCATGCCGCGTTAGGCTGGGTCGGACCCTTCTCCCGGGAGCGTACATGAGCGACACCCCCACCCTCTTCGTCGTCTCCGACGGCCGCGGCGCCACCAGTCGCCAGGTACTCGACTCCGCCCTGGTGCAGTACCCGCGCGAACAGTTCGACATCGTCACCTGGCCCGAGGTGCGCACGCCCGAGCAGGTGGCCTCGGTGATCGGCGCCGCCATCGAACGCAACGCGACCGTCTTCTACACCCTGGTCAGTCCCGAGACGCGCGAGGAGATCCAGCGGCTCTCCCGCGAGATGCTGGTGCCCGTGGTCGACCTGCTCGGCCCGGCCTTCTCCGCCCTGCACGACGTCTTCGCCACCGACCCCCTGGCCACGCCCGGCCTGTTCTACGCCTCCGATCACGAGCGCTTCGATCGTCACGCCGCCATCGACTACACCCTCAACCACGACGACGGCCAGCGCACCGACGAGCTCGACCAGGCCGACGTGGTGATCGTCGGCGTCTCGCGGGCGTCCAAGAGCACCACCTGTTTCACGCTGGCCTACCGGGGCTTCAAGGCGGCGAACGTGCCGCTGCTGCGCGGCATGGATCCGCCGCGCGCGCTGCTGGAGCTGGACCCGGCGAAGGTCGTCGGGCTGCGTATGAACGTGTCGCGGCTGGTGACCGTACGCCAGGCCCGCACCGCCCATCTGGGCCAGAGCCACACCTCCTACTACATCGATCGCAAAGAGGTCGTGCAGGAGATCCGCCATGCCGACGGACTCATGGAGCGGTATGGGTGGCGGAGTTTCGACGCCTCGTACATGGCGATCGAAGAGATCGCACGGGAAGTGGTGCGCCTGATGCGGCAGGCCGGGACATGAGCGGTCTCATCATCACCCTGTACGAAGGGTCAGGGGCGCGAGTCGGGGGAGTGGGTGTTGCCGGCGGCGGTGAGGATCTCGTCGAGGAAGCGGCGGAGCTGGCACATGTCGGTGGCGCTGAGGCCCTGGCCGATGAAGGAGGCGCCGGTCACGAAGGCCATCAGGAGCAGGGAGGCCGGGAAGGCCAGCAGGGCCCAGGGGGGTTCCTTGACCGTCATCTGGGCGAAGCCCCACATGAGGCCGGCGAAGCCGAGCAGGCCGATGATGGCGAGGACGGCCACGAAGCCGGTCCAGACGTTGGGGTGGGGCGCGAAACGGCAGCGCAGGCGGGAGCTTCCCCCGTGGTCCTCGATCTCCAGGTTGAGCGACGGCGAGAGGAGGGTGCGGCGATCGCGGGGCGGGCGGACGAAGGCGTGGCGGGTCAGGACCTGGCCGACGCAGGGGGCGTCCGGAGCGGCGAGGCCGTCGCGCAGGGCGTCCATGACCGCGTCGCCGGGGACGGCGAGCGGAATGAAGAAGGTCGGGCGCAGCTTGGGCTGGAGACGCATGGGCTCCTCCGCGGGGGATCCTGATCGATAGATGGATCGAGCATACACCCAACGGACCTATAAACAAAACTAATATTCTCCCATTTACAACCCTTCCGCCTGTCCGGAGCAGCGTCCGAAAGTGTGGTATCATTACGCCCCGTATCTGCATCTGATGGCCGTCAAGGGGGATTGCCATGCGTTTCGCGCTCCGGCTCGTGCTCTGCCTGATCCTGTCGACCGGCGTCGTCTCCGCCCGTGATCTGGTGCCCACCCCGCCCGGCGGCGGCGAGGGCGTGACCACCTGCCCCGAGCACCTGGCGCTGCCGGGCGACGGGCCGCCGCGTGCGGCGGACAAGCCGGTGCGAGCGCCCGACAAGAGCGCGCCCGGCGACAAGGCCGGCGGCATGCCCCGGCTCATCGACACGCGGTCGGTCCTGTTCCACTGCAGCGTCGACGTGGCGAGCGACGGCACCATCTACGCGGCCGGCGCCGACCAGACCACTGCGGACGGATGGTCCATCCGCATCCACCGATCGCAGGACGACGGCCACACCTGGGAGCTCTGGGGCGAGATCACCGACCCCAGCTCGGGCAACAACTTCAAGAATCCCTGCCTGAAGGTGGCCGAGGGCGCCGTCGACAAGTGCTACGTCGTCTACGAGCGCGGCTACGCCGGCACCACCGACCAGTCGATCCGCATGAACAGCGCCTTCCTCGACGCGCCCACGGGCGACTTCTCGGCCACCGAGTCCGTCATCTCCCAGACCGGCATGCAGTTCTACAACCCCCGTCTGTTCATCGACGACGACGCCTTCAGCGACTTCTACATGTACGTGGTCGCCGAGGGCGACGACGGCGCCACCGGCGAGGACATCTGGTTCGCGCGCAGCACCGACCAGGGCGAGACCTTCGAGACCGAATACGAGATCGCCACCACGACCGCGGACAACCGCGGCTACCTGCGCCCGGACGTCTGCTACGGCTACGGCCGCTACGTCCACGTGACCTGGTACTACGCCTCCCACGTGGGCGCCTTCAACGACTGCATCTGCTACCGCCGCGCGCCCAACGACGCCGGCGGCGGCGCCGGGTCCTGGGAGTCGATCCGGACGCTCACCAGTCCCGCCAACGGCATGGAGGAGTACAGCCCGCGCATAGCCGCCTCCCTGAGCGACGATCGCCTGGTGATCAGCCATTCGCGCGCCGAGGACATGGGTTCATACGAGCTCCTGCGCGACCTGGGCGTGCTGCACTCCGACGACCAGGGCGACACCTTCGGTTCGGACATCATGTACCAGTCCCTGAGCTACGTGAGCGAGGCGGCCCACGATCCGATCGGCTCGCGCTGGGTCTTCGCCGGCATGGAGGGCAACCACTCGCCCGGCCTGCAGACCGCGCCCCACGCCGACCCCGCGAACTGGTCCGACGTCGACGTCTTCACCACCGAGGAGGACCTCGTCTACGAGGTCGCCATGGCCGTCGACCCCGACCGCAACGGCCGCGCGGCCGCGGTGTGGACCCCCTACATCTCCCCCGGCGGGATGGATCGCCTGATGTTCGACGCCGAGTGGCGCGCCGACCCCGGCTACCCGGTGCCGCTGGAGGGCTTCCCCGTCGCCCTGGAGGACGTGCCTTCCGGAGCGCCGGCGGTGACGGACCTGGACGGCGACGGCGACCTGGAGATCGTCTTCGCCGTCGGCGACGGCTACCTCGACTCGTATCTCCACGCGGTGGACCACGACGGAAGCGAGCCGCCGGGCTGGCCCGTGGAGCTGGGCTTCCGGCCGGCCGAGGGCGCGCCCGTCGCGGTCGGCCCGGTCGGACCGGACGGCGAGACCTACGTGATCGTCGGCCGCCACGACGGCGGCGTGGTGGCCTACGACGCCTCCGGAACGCAGCAGTGGACCTACACCGTCATGAGCGATCCCACCTACGTGTCCATCGGCGCCCTCGGCACCCCCAACCCCTATTCGGTGGTCGCGGTGAGCGGCAACAGCCTGACCTTCCTGGGGCCCGACGGCCAGCCGACGCCCGGCGTCATCAGCTGGTACTTCTCCGGCTCGGCCGACGCCCTGGCGCCGGCCGCCATCGGCGACGTGGACGGCGACGAGATCGCCGAGGCCGTCCTCGCCCTGGGTACGAGCGTCTACGCCCAGGAGATGAACGCCCCCGGCTGGACTTACATGTGCAGCCTGCCCCACGCGGCTTCAGCCGGCGTCACCCTCTGGGATTTCGACGGCGACGGTGATCAGGAGGCCGTGGTCCCCACGGTCGACGGCTTCGTCTACCTGATCGTCAACGACGGACAGATCCACCACGCCTGGACCCTCGACACCTACATCACCCACCCGGTGAGCGAGGTGGCCGTGGCCGACATCGCCGACTACTCCGGCCTGGAGCTGTCCTACACCGCGGGCGACGGCACCCTGTACCTGCACCGCTACACGGGCACGAGCTTCCCGTTCTTCCCGGTGTACACGGGCTTCGACCTGTCGTCGGGTCCGGCCGTCGGGATGGTGGGCGGCGAGGGCGACCTGATCGTCGGGACCGTGGACGCGAACATGGCGGTCGTCGGCAACGACACGAGCGTCCGCACCGGCTGGCCCCAGCCGGTCGACGACCCCATCCGCCACACCCCCGCCATGGGCGACCTCGACCAGGACGGCAGCATGGAGATCGTCTGGCTCACCGACTCGTCCTGCTACGCGGTCGACATCGGCCGGTCCCCCGTCAGCGACGCCAAGACCTGGCCCATGTCCCGCCACGACCCCAAGCGCACCGGCTGCGCCGACTGCCCCGAGAACGTGGCCACCACCGTGGAAGACGGCGCGCCGGGCCTGGCCCACGTCAGCTTCCGCGCCCCGCACCCCAACCCCGTCTCCTCGTCGACGGTCTTCGCCTTCGCCCTCCCCGTCCGCGCCGTCGCCGAACTCGAGATCATCGACGCCCGCGGCCGCCGCATCCGCCTGGTCGGCCGCGAGGAACTCCCCCCCGGCGACCACCTGATGAGCTGGGACGGTGCCGACGCGAGGGGAAGACCGGCGCCGGCCGGCACCTACCTGGCCCGCCTCCACGTCCGAGGCCCCGACCTGAACGACACCCAGACCCGAAAACTGGTCCTCGTGCAGTAGTCAGCGACCTGAAGACGGGATGGTCGGTGGTTCGTGCATCTGTTGCGCAGGGGCATGAGTGTGCGGGGACGGATGCGGTGGCGTGCGCAGGGCCGCGTAGCCAGGAGGGCGGAGCGGCCCGTAGCTCGAGCGAGCCGATCACAGGATGTGATCGGCGAGCGCCCTCCGCATCCGTCCCCGCACACTCATGCCCCGCCCCTGTGCAACAGATGCACGACCCACCCCCGGCCATCCCGCCTGCAGGCCGTGCTGACTATTCGCAGAGGCGTTCGAGCTCGGAAGCCGTGCACGCCGGATCCAGCAACTGCTCCAGGTGGTCTTCGGCGCAGGCGTTCACCTTGCGCTGCGCGATGCGCTGCACGTTGATCAGGTGACGCGCCGAGATGTTGTCGGTGGTGATGTTCTTGCCGCCGGATCCGCAGCCGAGGGTCATCGAGGGCTGCAGCGCGTTGTAGGTGCCTCCCAGGGCGCCCTGCGAGGCCGGGGTGTTGACCAGGATGCGGCCGGCGTTCATCTCCTCGGCGAAGCGTTCGATCATGGTCTCGTTGCGCGAGAAGATGCTGGCCGTGTGGCCCAGTCCGCCGTGGCGGTTGATGCGGCGGCAGAGTTCGACGGCGTGCTCCAGGTCCTCGGCGGTGTACGAGGCCAGGATCGGCGCCAGGATCTCGTGGGACAGGGGCGAGTGCAGTCCCACGTCGTCGAGCTCGGCGATCAGCAGGGTGGTGTCCGGCGGCACGTCGATACCGGCCATCTCGGCGATGCGGGTCGCCGGCTGGCCGATCACCTCGGTGCGCATGATGCGGCCGGCGGCGTTGAAGGCGGCGTGCGAGAGGCGGTCCACCTCGTCGCCGGTCACGAAGTAGGCGCCGCGGCGGGCGAACTCGGCATGGACCTGCTCCGCGTGCAGGGCCCGCACGACGATCGCCTGCTCGCTGGCGCAGACGGTGCCGTTGTCGAAGGTCTTGGAGCGGACGATCTGCTCCACGGCGAAGGGCACGTCGGCGGTCTTGCCGATGTAGGCCGGCACGTTGCCCGGCCCCACCCCGATGGTCGGCGTGCCGGAGCGGTGGGCGGCGCGCACCAGCTCCACCGAGCCGGTGGCCAGGTTCAGGGCCGTCCGCCGGTGGGACATCAGGGCCAGCGTCTCGTCCTGGGACGAGCTCTTGATCCACTGGATGCAATTCTCCGGCGCCCCCGCGGCCAGGGCGGCCTCGTAGCAGATCTTCGCCGCCTTGACCGAACACTTCTTCGCCGCGCCGTGGGGCCGCAGGATGATCGGGTTGCGCGACTTCAGGGCGATCAGGATCTTGAACAGCGTCGTCGACGTGGGGTTGGTGATGGGCGTCACCGCGAAGATCGGGCCCATGGGCTGGGCGATCTCGATCACGTCCTGCTCGTAGTCCACCGACACCACGCCGGCCGTCCGCAGATCCTTGATGTCCTCCCACACCAGCCAGGTGGCCACGGCGTTCTTCAGCACCTTGTCCGCCACGATGCCCAGGCGGGTCTCCTGGCAGGCCATCTCCGCCAGCTCCACGCGCGCGTCGAAGCCAGCCTCGAAGGCGGCGCGGACGATGCGGTCGGTGGCCTGCTGATCGAGGGCGGCGAGGTCGCGGGCCGCCTGCACGGCCTGCTTCATGATCTTGTCGATGTCGAGGGGCATGGAGGGCCTTTCGTCTGCGGACCCGGCGGAAGAGGGAGACGTCTCATCATAAAACCAACAACCCGGCGATTCCTATCGGAAATCGCCGGGTCGGGCCACGAGTCCCCGGGATCAGCCTTCCAGACGCAGCAGGACGTCTCCATCGACCGTGTCGACTCTGAGATCGCCGTAGACCACGCGGTAACGGCCGTCGTCCGTCCGCCAGCGCATCAGCACCCGGTCGCGGTCGCGCGGCGCCACGCGATGACCGAAGTAGACCACTCCCGCATCGTCCTCCACCAGCTTCCCGTAGTACTGGCAGGCCTGCCGCATGAGGAACATCTTCACGATCAAGGGACCGATCTGGGCGCGCGACGGGTGCAGGTCGCGCCACATCTCCATCCGCAGCGACTCGTAGGCCAGCGAGGAGGGATACCGGTCGCCGGTCACCTCGGCGAAGAGCCGCAGCCCCTCGACGAGCCCCTGCTCGTCGAGCCGCAGGCGGGGGCCGGTGTGCAGCTCGAAGTGCCCCGGAATCGTCGGCGAGAAGTCCTCCGACGAGGTCTCCACGTTCCACTCGAAATCCTCGAAACGCACATGGCGGCGGCGCTGCCCGCCGGCGACCTCGCCGCGGACGTCGAGCCGCACGGGCAGGCGGTCGTCGGGATCGACCCACAGCTCCAGCTCGGCGCGGTCGAGCCGCTCGGCCATGAACTCGGCGTCGGTCACGCGGACGCCCTGCAGGCGGCGCAGCCCGAACCGGCGGCGGCCGAGATCCTCGTGATCGCCCTCGATCAGGAAGGCGAAGAGCTTGTCCGGCGTCCGGTGGGAGTAGGCCTCCATGGTCGGGTCGTCGAACTCGAGGCGCACGGCCAGCTGCAGGGGGGTCGTCAGGTAGGTGATCGTCCGGCGTTCGTAGTCCAGGTGCAGGGACTCCACGACCCGTCCCGCCTCGAAGGTCCTGTGGGCCAGCCCGCCCGGGCCGTAGACCTGCTCCGCCTCTATGCCCGAGCCGGTCATGTCGTGCAGTCGGAAGCGGCCCGTCGCATGACGGACGACGGCCTCGTAGACCTCGGCCCAGACGTCGATGGACTTCCCGTCGCCGCCGAAGAATACGGCCAGGAAGACGACCGCGGCGAGGGAGGCGGCCAGCGCCGTCCGCCAGACGCGGGATCGCGCGAGGCGAGCGACGACGCTCCGACGGGCGACCGGCGCGTCGGGCAGCGCCGCGAGCGACCTGAGTCGCAGGGCCTCGACGCGCGCGCCGTGGGACGCGGCGTAGGCCGTCATGGCCTCCGCGTCCGCCTTCAGGGCGCGACGGTAGGCGTCGCAGGCGTCGCAGGTCTCCAGGTGCGCCCGGACAAGCGCCAGGTCGGGCACCGAGACGTCCCCCGACACCAGGCTCTCGATCGGCTCGCGCATGTCCGCACAGGGCTGTCGTCGTTCAGTCATCGCTCGCCTCCAGGATCTCGCGCAGGGCGCGGCGCGCGCGGCAGAGGCGGGAGCAGGCGCTCCCCAGGGTGAGACCCAGGGCCTCGGCCACGCGCGCGGTGTCCAGTCCGTCGAAATAGTAGAGGTGCAGCGGTAGACGATGCGTCTCGGGCAGGCGGGCCAGGGCGGCCGCGAGGTCGGGAGCGTCCGGTTCGACGTCGGCGACCACGGCCGCCACGCCGTCCGCGGTGACCGCCTCCGAGGCGACATGGGCCTCGAGCAGCTCGCGCCGGCGACGTTCCCGTTTCCAGTAGTCCCGGCAGAGATTGCGGGCGACCGCGACCAGCCAGGCCCGGAAGCGCAGCCCGTCCTCCAGGGTGGCCAGGCGCTCCAGGGCCCGGAGCAGGGCGTCCTGGGCCGCGTCCTGGGCCAGGTCCGGGTCCCCCAGCTGGGCCAGGCAGACCGCGAAGGCGCAGGCGGCGTGGCGCTCGATCAACTCGGCGGCCGCGGTGCGGTCGCCGGCGGCGGCCGCCTCTACGAGCTGGGAATCGGGTCTCACGTCGTCCTCCAAGAGTCGATGACTCACCTCTGGAGTATAGACGATCGGCGCGACGGTTTATTGCCGGCCCGGGCCGCCGTCAGCGGAACCGGATCCGGCGCTCGAGCTCGTCGGCCCGGCGCGACAACGCGCTTCGACGCCGGTCAGAAGTAGAACCGGAACTCCACGTAGCTGTCCGGTTCGCACGTGCAGCCGAGAATCGTGTACCACCAATCGTTCGTGTCGGGGTCGTAATGTCCGGACACGTGATCGATCAGGGCACAGGCCGCGGCGCCCTCGGCGCGGGCCACGTAACGGTTGTGCTGGTCCTTGACCAGGTCGATCTCCCCCGCGCCCTCCAGCCTGTAGACCGGCACGTCGGTGCGGTTGTTTCCCTTCCATGCGAAGACCTCGAAATCGACGACCTTCATCTGCACCGGATCGACCGTCACGCGGATCGAGTCACGATCGCCGAACATGTTCACGTCGGTGCCCACGAATGTGTTGCCCGTGAAGGCTCCGTTGGTGATGACGATCTCGCTGGACCCGCTGTTCCAGGGCCCCTCGCTGCTGTCGCGCATATAGAGCAGGTCGGACCAGCAGCTCACCTCGTAGCTCTCCAGGATCTCGTCCGGCCCCTTCAGATGGACCTCGAGCGTGATGTCGCGGACGGACGTGTACGGCGCCACCGCCCGCGTGTTGGTCACCAGGACCAGCAGGTCGCGGTTGGCGTCGTGGAGGGCCTGCAGGTCGCCCACCTGCTGGACGCCGCCCGCGAGGCCCGCCAGCCGGACCAGCGGGCCGCTGCCGTAGGACCATACGGTCAGGTCGCCGTGGCCGTCGTCGCCCGAGAGGCTGAAGAACAGCTCCTTGTTGGGGTCCCACTCGTCCTTGTCCAGATTCACGCGGAACATGCGGGCCGATAGGTCCATGTACTCCCAGGTGAAGGACCGCAACGTGTCCTCCGGCGCCGCGATGGCGAAGCGCTGGCTGGAGTGCACGAGGCTGCGGGCGAGATCGACCGCCGGCATGTCGGACACGACCGCGTTCTCGCAGTAGAGCGACAGGAAGTCCGGCCACCAGAGGGCGGGGCTCTCGTGGACGCCGATCACGTTCAACAGGCAGTCGGCCGTCCCCTCGTTCGCATGGACGCCGTCGAAGAAGGCCTCGACGATCGATTCGCCGAAGCGGTCGACCAGGTACTTGATCGCGGCCGACATGCCGTAGCCGTGGTTCTGCTTCCCGCTGGTGGAGACGTTGGCCAGCCCCCAGAAGGGTTCGTACTCGTTGCCGTCGCGGATGGGCGAAACGTATCCGGGATTCCCCCCGAAAACGGACTCGGACCAGACGGCGCAGGCCTCCTCGAGCCAGAGGTACTTCCAGATGGTCCAGCCGTCGGCGGGGTAGTACCAGGTCTGCACCAGGTGGAAGAACTCGTGCCCGGCCGAGATCCGCATGTCCGCCGCGTCGCCCAGCTTGAGGGTGTTCAGCTCGAGCCAGCCCGCGTTGTAGTCGTTGGGCAGAGCGTACGAGTAGCCGAAGACGGTGCTCTCCAGTTCCTTGAGGACCACCAGGATGGGCCAATGCGTGCGGTTGGCGTACGAGAAGCCGAGTCCCTCGCCCTCGCCAAGCTCGACGTATATCTCCTCCAGCATGATGCCGACCTCGGCGGCCTGGCTGGCGGTCACGCCAGAGGGGAAGGCCACGGCGAAGTGGTCGTGCTCGGAGAAGTAGGTGTCGTAGCCGATCAGGTACAGGAACGCGACGGCGGCGATGGTGGGCGTGTCCTTGGCGGCGCCCGGCGACGGCGCCAGTTCGAAGGTCAGCAGGGAGTCGCCCTGGGCGGTCGCCGACCGGACCATGTATCCCATCCGCTCCTCCCCCGCGCTCGGGCACAGGGCGAGGCGGCCTACGCCCACCATCGGCTCGGCCGACACGGGCGTCTCCGGTCGCAGGGTGACCGTCAGGGGCTCGGCGAAGTCGGCGGGAAGTCCCTCGAGTCGATACACGACCCCGTCCCCGTCATCCCCGAAAGGACGGTCCCCGGTCGAGGACAGGATCTTCAGCGTCGTCTGATCCTGGACCGCGCCGGCGGGCACGCTCACCTCGACGGTCCCGTCGCCCACCGTGCCGCCGCCCTCGTCGACGTCCCCCTCGGCCACGACCTCGTACTCCGGTTCGGGAGCGGGTGCGGGTCCGGTGGAGTCGCCGCCGCAGGAAACGAGCAGCAGCAGGGCGGGAAGGACGGGGAATAATCCGCGCACGGTAGGCCTCCGGTGTGGATGTCACTCGACGCATCGACAACGATCTGTCTCGGGAGCGGAACCGATGATAACCTATGGTCGATGAGTTGCCGAGCGGTTCCGCGTGCGACCGACCGCCTCAGTGGAACACCACGTGCGCCGCCACCAGCAGCGCCCCCAGCACCGCCCCGAACCACCCGATCCCCGGCGAGGCCACCGTCAGCAGGCGCCGGTCGAGCCGCCAGCCGTGGCGCGCGATCGTCGGCACCGCCACCACCAGGAAGGCCGCCACGATGATCACGCTGGTCAGGATGAGGTACGGCGTACCCGCGAAGACCAGGTTCAGCGCGATGGTGATGGGGATCGTCAGCACCAGCCCCGCCCACACCAGACGTCGCGAGGGATCGCGCAGGAACACCGCCGACGCGATCAGCACCACGAAGCCGTTCTTGATGAAGTAGCTGGTCTTCTTGAAGAAGGGGTCGAGCGGGAACTCGGGGTTGGCCAGCTTGATGTAGGCGAAGGCGAAGCCGAACAGGATCCCCAGCAGCAGGGTGACCAGGATGGCCCGGCGGCCGACGGCCACGACCTCGGCGTCGGTGGCGTCGGGCCGCAGGCGCCGCTTGTAGATGTCCACCGACCAGAGCGTGGCGATGGAGTTGAAGATGGAGTCGACGCTGCTCATCAGCGAGGCGAACAGGCCGCAGAGCACCAGTCCCTTCACGCCCGGCGACAGCAGCAGCTCCACGATGCGGATGTAGGCCTCGTCCGGATCGGCCAGCGCGCCCTCCCGTCCCAGGATGCCCACCAGCGCGATGCCCGGCAGCACCAGCATGCCCGCGGTCACGAACTTGAAGGCGCCGCCGACCAGCAGGCCGATCTGGGCGTCGCGCAGGCTGCGGGCCGCCAGCGAGCGCTGCAGGATGACCTGGTTGCAGCCCCAGTATTGTAGATTGAGCAGGTGCATGGCCACGATGCCCAGCCAGGGCAGCTGCTGATGGTCGTTGGGCAGGTGCAGGTGCATGCGGTCGCCGACGGTCTCGTGGAGCTGCCCCCAGCCGCCCAGCTCGTTCACGGCCAGGAACGTGATCGTCAGGCCGCCGCCGAGCAGCAGTACGAACTGCACCAGGTCGGTACGCACCACCGCGCCCAGTCCGCCCGAGTAGGTGTAGGCGGCCGAGAAGGCGCCCAGCAGCACGATCATCGCGCAGATGCGCAAGCCCGGCGTGCCGCCCACCGCGGCCCGCACCTCGTCGCCGAACAGGATCTCCAGGGAGTAGCCGCCCCAGAAGAGGGTGCCGCCCAGGTACAGCGTGCCGTAGAGGAACATCATCAGCAGCGAGTAGGTGGTCGCTACCCGCGCGCCGAACTTCGCCTCGAAGAACTGGGTGACGGTCACCACCTTCGCCCGCAGGTACAGGGGCACGAACACGAAGGCCGCCACCACCAGCCCCAGCACCGCGTTCAGCTCGAAGTTGGCCTGGGCCAGCCCGAAGGCGTAGGCCGAGCCGATGACCGCGAGGAAGTGCCCCGCGTGCAGGTTGGTGGCGATGGTCGAGGCGGCGATCGACCACCAGCGCAGCCGGCGGCCGCCGACGAAGTACTCCTCGGGAGTGGTGTCGCGGCGCAGGCGCGCGCGCACGGCCACCGTCATGACGACGGCGAAGTACGCGAGGATGACGAGGGCGTCGAGCATGGCGCTCCCGGGCTCGGGGTTCAGGATTCGGGTTCGGTCTCTCCCCGCACGCCCAGGTCCTTGAGCAGGCGGTTGAGATAGCTGCGTTGCAGGCCGAGGGCCTCGGCCGCGCGGGTCTGGTTGCCGCCGGCGCGGGCCAGGGCCTCGCCCAGGAACCGCCGCTTGAAGTCGGCGACGGCCTCCTTGTAGGGCAGATCGACGTCGGCCGCCCCGACGTCGCCGGCCAGCACCTCCGGGGGCAGCAGCTCCGGCGAGAGGCTGTCCGACGCGGCCAGCACCGCCATGCGCTCCACGGCGTTCTTGAGCTGGCGCACGTTGCCCGGCCAGGGGTAGCCGCGCATGATCTCCCGCGTGCGCTCGGCGAAGCGCATGGGCCCCCGCTTGAGCTCCTCCGCGAAACGGTCCAGGAAGAACCCGGCCAGCAGCTCGACGTCGCCCTCGCGCGCGCGCAGGGGCGGCACCTCCAGGGAGATCACGTTGAGCCGGTAGTAGAGGTCCTCGCGGAAGCGGCCCGCCTCGACCTCGCGCGGCAGGTCCCGGTTGGTGGCGGCGATGATGCGGCAGTCCACGCGCACGGTCTGGTTGCCGCCCACCCGCTCGAAGGACCCCGACTCCAGGAAGTGCAGCAGCTTGGTCTGCAGGCTGGGGCTGATGTCGCCGATCTCGTCCAGGAACGCGGTGCCGCCGTTGGCCGTCTCCAGGCGGCCGTCCTTGCGCGACACCGCGCCGGTGAACGCGCCCCGCTCGTGGCCGAAGAGGGTCGACTCGATCAGCTCGTCGCTGATGGCCACGCAGTTCACGTAGACGAAGGGGCCGTCCCGCCGCGGACTGGCGGCGTGGATGTGCTCGGCGAGCAGGCCCTTGCCGGTGCCGCTCTCGCCGCGCAGGACCACCGTGGCGTCCGAGGCGGCGGCGCGGTCGGCGGTCTCGAGCAGGGCGGTCATGACCGGCGACTCCCCGACCACCGCGCCCGCGCCCCGGGCGGCCAGGGCCCGGTTGGCCCGGCGGAGTCGTCGCCGCTCCAGCGAGCGCTCGACGATCCGCTCCAGCAGCGCGAAGTCGGCCGGTTTGGAGAGGAAGTCGTCGGCGCCGAGCTTGAGCGCCTCCACGGCCGTCTCGAGGGAGCCGTGGGCGGTCAGCACCACGATCTCGGCGCGGCAGCCCGCGTCGCGCAGACGCGGCAGGGTCTCCTGGCCGGAGAGGCCCGGCATGTTCAGGTCGAGCAGGATCAGGTCGTAGGTCTCGCGTTCGGCGAGCTCCAGGGCGACGGCCCCGTCGGCGGCGGTGGCGACCTCGTGGCCCCAGAAGGCGAAGCGGTCGGCGAGCGCGGTCCTCAGGGCCGCGTCGTCGTCGACGATCAGCACGGCGGCTTTCATGATGCTCCTCCCGGCGCGCGGCCCGGCAGCAGGCAGCGGAACAGGGCGCCGCCGTCGGGGTGGTCCGCCCCCGACACCTCGCCGCCCATCAGGTGCAGGTATTCCCGCACGATGTAGAGACCGAGCCCGAAACCCTGGCGGGACGCGTCCGGGGAGGCCGCGCCCTGCACGAAACGGTCGAAGGGCCGGTCGAGATCGCCCAGTCCCGGGCCGTGGTCGCGCACGACGATCTCCGCGCGCCCGTCGGCGGCGGCGCGGGCCGTCAGCTCGATCACGCCCCCCTCGGGCGAGTACTTCACCGCGTTGTCCACCAGGTTCAGCAGCGACTCGCGCAGCTTGTCCGCGTGGGCGACGGCGCTCAGGTCCGGCGGCGACACGTCGAGCACGAGCTCGAGGTCCCGGCGCTCGGCCAGGGGCGCGGCGGTGCGCGCGACCCCCTCGAGCACCGGTCGCAGCGCGAGTTCGGTCAGGGGCAGCTCCACCACCGACTTCTCCAGACGGCTGATCTCCAGCAGGTCGGCCACCAGGCCGCCGAGGTGGTCGACCGACTCGCGCACCGAGGTCAGGTAGTCGCGCTGCTTCTCGTTCAGGTCGCCGGCCAGGCCGTCCACCAGGTTCTGGACCGACCAGTCGATGGACGCCAGCGGCGTGCGCAGGTCGTGGGCCACCCGGGACAGGAAGTTGGTCTTGAGACGGTTGAGTTCGTCGGCCTGCCGGCGGCGCAGGGCCTCGTCCTCGGCGCGACGTCGCATCTCCAGGCGCCCGACGGCCGCGGCCGCGATGCGCGCGCAGTCGCCCAGCCAATCGATGTCCTGCTCGATGTAGCGGCGGCCGGTGGCGCGGCGGCCGAGCAGGATCAGGCCGGCGACGCGATCCCCGCCGGCCAGGGGACGGGCCAGGACGAAGGACCGTCCGGACAGCGCCTCCGGGAAGTCGGCCGCCTCGATTTCGGGCACGCCCGTGGAGCCGGGGGCCGACACCGTCGCGGCGGGCACGGGCATGGCGTCGGCGGTCGCGGCGAGCACCTCGGCCGCGTCGTCGGCGGTCACGTCGCCCGCGGAGACCAGCGTCTCGCCGTCGCGCAGGATCACGCCGAGCCGACGGGGCGCGAGGGTGCGGCCGACGGTCTCGTCCAGGTGCCCGGCCAGGGCCTCGAGGGTCGGCGCAGACTCGAGACGGCGGGCCAGGTCGGCGCTCGCCGCGTCCAGGTCCCGGTCCAGCTTGAAGAAGACCCGGTCCACGGCGGTGCCGATGGCCCGTCGCATGGGCCCGAAGAGCAGACCGGCCGCCAGTCCGCAGCCGGCCGCCGCCGGCAACAGCCACATCCGCTCGCCGTCCAGGTGGCGGCGCCCGAGCTCGAGCACCGGCAGCATCACCAGCAGCACCAGGACCGAGGCCAGGGCGCCGTAGATCAGGCTGCGCCGGATGATGATGTCGATGTCCAGGAAGCGGTAGCGGACCACGGCGAACACGAAGGCCGTCGGCACCGCCAGTTCCAGGACGCGGTCGAAGGCGGCCGGCAGGGGCGGCTCGGCCCCGAGCAGCTGCGGCAGGGTGCGCAGGAAGACGTAGGGTGCCGCGCCGACCGCGAATCCCCAGAGCAGCCAGCGCACCTGCTGCTTCTCCCGCACCCGCTCGGCGCGCGCGCCGCTGCGCGTGAGGACGATCAGGCCCGTCGCCACCAGGACGACCATCAGGGCGTCGGCCGCCCAGTGGGGCGGCGCCAGCGCCGCGTATCTCCCGGCCCCGGGCGACGCGAAATAGCGCAGCAGCATGATCCCCTGCCAGGCCAGCACGAGGCTCGACGCGGCCCACAGGACCGGCATCAGCCAGCGACGGCGATCCAGCACCGGCAACCGGCGGGGAAAGCCGAGGGCCAGGCGCATCAGGGCGGGCGGCAGATAGGCCAGGCAGGCCATGTGCAGCAGCGGCAGCACGACCTGGGGCCGGGACGGATCGTCCAGGTGGTACACGCCGCCGGTCATCAGGGCCAGCCCGTACAGGAGCGTGATCCAGTAGAAGTTCGGCGCCCCCGGCCGGTCCGAGCGCAGGGCGAAGACGAGTGTGGCCACGGCCCAGAAGTACAGGGCGCCGAAGAGGGTCAGCGCGTAGTAGGCCCGCGAGGAGTTGTGCGTCAGGACGACGCGTCGCGAGGGGCCGTCGGCGGGCGACAGGCTTATCTCGGCGCCCGGCCCCAGGTCCTGGATCACGAAACGGAGTTCGGCGGGCGAGTGGGCGACGCGGTCGGCGACGCGCACGGGGTAGGCGAAGGCCTCCGGGTCCACTCCGTCCGGCAGCACGCCCTCGCGGACCTGGACGGAGAATCCCCACGCGCCCGCGAGCAGGGCGAGGGCCGAGATCAGGAGATGGAACCAGCGCCGATCCAGGCTCATGGGACGTCTCCCCGGGCTGCCGCCGGCCCTCCGGCGACATGCCGGAGCTCGCCGAGGGACCATACTACCCCAACGGGGACGGGAAATACAGCGCGCCCGGCGGCCGTGACCGCCGGGCGTCGCGGGCTAATCGCGGCCGACCTGCGCGATGGCGTAGCCGATGATCAGCGAGATGCGGTTGCCGTCCGGGTTGGTGGCGTAGGCCAGGTTGATCGGTACGCTCACGCCGCCGTAGCCGAAGCTCTTGCCGAGGGCCATCACCAGGGCGGTGTTCACCTCGGGCTCGTCGTAGTCGTCCTTGGTGAGGATCAGGTTGGGCCCCATGCCGAACTCCACGCCGCTGGGCAGGCGCACGCCCATGGCCAGCGTCCCGCTGGGGATGAACTTGCCGTACTCGACGCCCGCGATCATGGGCACGAACTCCACCACGAACTGGGGTCCGCCCCCCTCGGGGATGACCTGGTGCTCGAAGTGCCAGCCGAACTGGCTGAGGGTCCGGCCCATCCCCTCGCGCTCGAGGGTCTTGTACAGCTCGCCGTCGCCGGTGACGTAGGTCATGCCGAAGCGGGGGCCGGACAGGCCGCGCTCCTCGAAGGCCACGGGCTCGGTGGGGTACTCGGCCGCGGCCGGCGACCCGGCCGACAGGATCAGGACGAGCGCGGACAGGGTCAGGATCGTGCGGGTCATGGTGGTCTCCTTTCGAGTCGCACCCTGCGGTGCCGGTCGTCTTCTCGCCCTCCCCTTCACAAGCCGCGTGCCGGAAGACGTCATCCGTTTCCAGTCCGTTCAGCGGCAACGTGTTGCCGACGCCGGCGCGGGATCGGACGAGAGCGCCGGACCGGCGGGACGTCCACGACCGCACACCCGGTTGTGCGCATTCCCGCACACCGCCGGGTCCCGGCGATCCGATTTTCCTTATCCCCCCGCCGTCGGTGCCTTATCCTCGCGGCGGAAGGGAGACCCGCCCGCCATGTCCACTGCAGCCCGACCCGAAGCGCCGACCGCACCCGCCGTGTTCTGCCGCGGTCTGACCAAGTACTACGGCCCGACCCGCGGCATCGAGGACCTCGACCTGGAGATCCCGCGCGGCGAGGTCTTCGGCTTCCTCGGTCCCAACGGGGCCGGCAAGACCACCACCCTGCGCCTGTTGCTGGACCTGATCCGCCCCACCCGCGGCGAGGCGCGGATCCTCGGCCGCGACTGCCGCGCCGACAGCCCGGGGTGCCGGCGGGACGTGGGCTACCAGCCGGGCGAGTTCAGCCTCTACGAGAACCTCACCGGCGCGCAGATGATGACCTACCTGTCGCGGCTGCGCGGCGACGTCGACCCGCGCGCGGTGCGCGACGACGCCGAGCGGCTCGGCGCCGTGCTCGACCGGCCCATCGGCGCGCTCTCCCACGGCAACAAGCAGAAGCTGGCTCTGCTGCAGGCCTTCGCGCCGCGGCCGGAGCTGCTCATCCTGGACGAGCCCACCAACGGGCTCGACCCGCTGGTGCGGCAGGTCTTCCACGAGATGGTGCGGGAGGTGCGCGACGCGGGCCGGACGGTCTTCCTCTCGTCGCACGACCTGAGCGAGGTGGAGAAGACCTGCGACCGCATCGCCACGGTGCGCGACGGCCGGTTGGTGGCCGTGGAGGTCATGGCCGAGCTGAAGGCGCGGGCGCTGCGCCTGGTCCGACTGGACTGCGCCCTGGCTCCCGACGCCCGGGCCTTCGCCGGACTCGACGGCGTGGACGGCGTGGAGGTCGACGGCGGCCGCCTCCACTGCCGGGTGCAGGGCCCCCTGGGTCCCCTGCTCGCCGCGGCCGCGCCCTACGAGGTCATCGACGTGTTCAGCCGCAAGCCCGACCTGGAGGAGTTCTTCCTGGCGCAGTACGGACGGGAGGTGCGCGACCGTGCTGAGTAGCATCTTCCTGAAGACCCTGCGCGACCTGCGCGGCCTGATCCTGGCCTGGGGCCTGGGCCTGGCCGCCGCGTCCGCCCTGAACGTGATCTTCTTCCCGGCCTTCCAGGACATGCAGGAGCTCCAGGCCTTCCTGAACAAGCTGCCGCCGGTGATGAAGACCTTCCTGGGCGACCTGGACGCGGTCTTCACCCTGGAGGGCTTCCTGAAGATCAAGATCTTCGACCTGCTGCCGCTGCTGCTGTCGATCATGGGGATCGGGCAGGCCGCGCGCGCGCTGAGCGGCGAGGCGGAGGACAAGACCGCGGACATGCTGCTGGCGCTGCCCGTCTCGCGGCGTCGCGTGGTGGCGGAGAAGTTCCTGGCGGTGTGCGCGGCCGTGGCGGCGGTCGGCGCCTTCATCGCCCTCGGCCTGATCGCCAGCGTGGCGGCGGTGGGGGTCGAGATGCCCGCGGCGTATCTCGTCAACGCCACCCTGAACGGCCTGCCGCCCACCTGGTTCGTGGCGGGACTGGCGCTGTTCGGATCCTGCGCCCTGCGCAGCAGCCGCCGCGCCGCCATCCTGGCGACCGTCGTGCTGGTCGGCAGCTACGTCTTCGAGACGATCCGTATGATCTCGCCCTCGCTGGCGGACTGGCGGGCCGTGTCGATGTTCGCCCACCACAAGTCGGGGGTCAGCCTGGCGGGCGAACTCTCGTGGGCCAACGCGGCGGGATTCACGGCGCTGGCCGTGGTGATGCTCGGGCTGGCCATGGAGGCGTACCGGCGGCGCGACATCTAGGGCCTAGTGCCGCCGCACCTCGACCTCCCCGAACTTCTGGGTCACGTCCAGGCGCAGACGCGGCCGCGGCACCTCGCGCTCGCCGGGCTCGACCCGCTCGAAACCGGAACCACCCTCGCCGCCGTATTCCAGCTCGATCTCCTCGGGCACGCGCACGCTCATCCCCCCCATGGAGATCGAGAGGCTGGCGTCGCAGTCCTGCGCCCACTCGCCGCCCATCCCGATGTCCGCGCCGCCCATGCGGCAGGTCACGTCCAGGGTGCGGGGGCTGGCGTTGCCGAGCCGCCGGGCGTCGAAGCCGCCCATGGCGCCCTTGATCCGCAGGCGCTCCATGGGCTCGCGCATGGGCTCGTCGATATCGAGGCTGAAGCCGCCCTGGTGGAAGGTGATGTCGGCCTCGGTCAGCCAGAGTCCGCCGAGCTCGGCCTCGAAGCCGCCCTTCTCCACGTAGAGCTCCAGGGCGATGGGCGCGTCGGGCGGCAGGTAGACGTAGACGTAGGTCTTGGTGTCCGCGCCCATGATGGACCGGAACAGGGACTGCATGCCGGGTATGGTGCTCTCGAACTCGAGGGCGTAGGTCCAGGTGCCGTCGTCGGCGCGCACGAACTGGTCCTCGAGGCTGTAGGCCTCCCGGTCGTAGCGGGCCTCCACGCGCAGACCCTCGCCGGGATCGCTCTTGAGGATGCGGAACTCCGCCTGGCCGAGCTTGAGGATCACGCGGCCGGGCGCGCCGGTGCGCTCGGTGAAGGCCTCGGACGCCGCCGGCGTGTTGTCGGCCTCCTGGATGTCCTGGTCGCCCACCGATCGCCAGGCCATCAGCGCCGCGACGCCCGTGAACAGCAGGCCGAACACCAGGATGCCGAGGCATCCGAACATGCAGGATTTGAAGACGCCCTTCTTCGTGGCCATGATCGCCGTCCCCCTCGCGGTTCATCGTTCGATTCGCGTCGGCGGATCCTAGCAGATCGCCGTCGGCACCGCTTCTACGGATCGCGGGGGGAACGTGTTGCCGGACCTTCGCGGACGCACGCGGCCCCCGGAACCGCGCGAGGCGGCGCCGAGGGCCGGGCGAAAACCGTATGCGAAGCGAACGGCTACCGGTACAGGGTCTTGATCTCGCTCCAGCTCAGGTCGTCGTTGAGCACCGCGTTGGGCTCGAACACGTACGTCACGTGGATGGTGACCGAGCAGTCGGACTCGCTCTCCGACACGCCGCGGTTCTCCAGGCCCAGATCGATCGAGCTGCGCGTGACCAGGTGCACGTTGAGCACGTGGGTGCCGACGAAGTCCGCGGCGTAGGGCATCTCGATCACGATGCCGCCGCTGATGGGCGTGTAGACCTGGTGCGTGGCGCCCGACGGTCCGTCGAAGTCGACGGTGCCGTCGTAGGCGTGCAGGCTGCCGGCCAGATCGATCGAATCGTCGAAGCTGATCAGCGCGTCGTTGTGCGCGCTCAGATCCATGGTCACGTAGAGGTACCGTTCCAGGTGGTCGTAGTACCCGCACGACGAACCGACGATGTTCTCGTGCCGGATCCAGCCGTTGAACACGCCTTCCACTTCGAAATGCACCGCCTCCAGCTCGCCGAGCGCGGGATTGAAGGACGCGATGTAGACGTTCTCCTCCCAGTCGCCGGACATCACGGGCACGGTGGCGTAGGTCTCCACGGTCGCGCCGCAGGCCACGGCCGGCGCGAGGACCGCCAGGAGGATACAGGTAGCAACAGATCTCATGTCCGGCCTCCCCGAGGGGTGAAACGGGTCTTTTCCGCCTTACGATCCATCAATATTCATGCCGCTGAGGATTCCGGTCGGGATCTGAGCGTAACTCCATGCCGGGTAGGGAGATGGCGCAGACAACCGGGTCGGGGATGCAGGCTCCGCATCGGGGCGAGCGTTGCAATCTGCGGATATCGAGGGCCGGAGCGGCCCGAATCGCAGGACACCCGGCGCCCCGCAAGGAAACGAGAAGGCCGGCGAACCCGGTCGCCGGCCCTCCGGTCGTTCTCGCGTCGAACTTACCTGTAGATGGCCTTGACCCCGCCCCAGCTGCCGGTCTCCTGCCCCACCGGGCTGCTGCAGCACTCGGCCTCGCCCCAGAAGAGCAGGTTGCCCGGGAACTGGTGGACCTGGACCAGATCCTCCCAGCCGCCGGCGCCCAGCACGTAGTTGCGGCAGGCCGTGGGAGCGCCGTCGGTCACCAGCATCGGCACGCCGCCCTCGGCGCAGGCGGACTCGAAGTCGACCTTCAGCGCGAAGGGATAGTCCGAGTCGGCGCAGGCGCAGGCCACCTGCAGGCCCACGTCCCACAGGCCGGCGTCCGGGATGGCGACCACGTAGCTCTGGCTGCCGCAATAGGCCGCGGCGGGCGTGTAGCAGGCCCCGGGCGCGCCCTGGACGGTCATCAGGATGGCGTCCATGGAGAACTCGCAGGGCCCATCGGTCTGCAGGACCACGTGGAGGGTGAGGATCCGGAAGCCCAGGGGGCATTCGCGGCAGGTGTTCTCGTCGACGTCGAAGATCAGCGCGTACTTCTGCGGCGGCGCGACGAAGTCGACGATCCACTCCGACATGCCGTCGTTGCCGACGATGCAGCCGGACGGGACGCGGGTCGGGTCGATGGGCGTCACGGTCGCGGACGGCTTGACCGGCGTGATGACGGGTCCCGCGACCGCACACGCGGCCAGGAGCGTTAACAGGATCACGGAGAAGGTGATACGTCTCATGAGCTTCCCCCCGGAGATGCGGAATCGGCACACCGGCCGATAAGGCCGGAGGCGGGTTCGACTTTCCTCCCTGAAAGCTGGATGACTATGGGCTCACCATATCATAAAACATGAGCGGGGATCAACCCGCGGCCGGGATCGGCCCGTGGAGCCGGCCCCCGGTGCCTCCCGGGGGCCGGCCGCACCGGTCCCGGATCAGCCCTGCTTCTGCTCCGCCAGCAGCGCCTCGAAGTGCTCCAGCCGCGCCTTGTAGCTGTCCCGATCGGGATGCAGGGCCACGGCGCGCTTCATGTAGTCCACCGCCTGGCCGCAGTCGCCCTTGACGGCGCAGATCTCGGCCGCCACGCGCAGCCCGCGGGCGCGTCCCTTGTCGTCGCCCGCCAGCTCGTGGCTCTTGAGCGCCAGTTCGAAGGCCTCGTCCAGGTTGACCTCGTTCTGGAAGCACCACCAGGCGAAGCGGACCAGTCCGAGATCGGTCTCGCGCCAGTCCTCCGGCAGGGCCGCCCGCTTCAGGGCGACGGCCCGCTCGGGATCGCCGTCGACGATCAGGGCCGCGTCGATGGCGAGATCGGAGCGCATCTCGGCCTGGGCCGGGTCGTCCGGATCGTGATCCAGCTCCAGGGCCGCGGACAGGTAGGGCGCGGCGCGCGCCGGCTCGCCGGTCGACCTGGCGACCTCGGTGAGCATGCTCGCCAACTCGTACCTGTCCCCGATCTCGGCCTCGGGCGCGTGGAAGGCGGGCTTCGCCTCGGCCTCGACCTCGTCGAAGGTGAAGACGCCGTCGGAGGCGCCGTAGTACATGTAGGTCAGGATCTGCTCGGTGTACTCGTCCGCGCGGTCGGCGTCCAGGTCGCGGGCGGTCTGGAAGTGGCCGACGGCGCCCTTGAAGTCGTAGGAGGTCGTGGCGTGGTTGGCCAGCGAGCGGGCCAGCGCCGCGGTGGGCTGCTCCTGGTGGGCCGCGAGCTTCCGGGCGATGGTGCGCCGGTCGGCGGCGGCGCCCTTCGCGAAGCGCGCCCAGGCCTCGTCGCCCGGGTAGCCGATGAGGCCGTCGGTGACCTCGCCCTCGGCGTTCACCACCAGGTAGGTGGGGTAGCCGCGGACGCCGTACTTCTCGGCGATCTTCGGCCCTTCCCCCTTCTCGCAGTCGACCTTGGCCAGGACCACGTGCTGCAGGGCCTCGAGGATGTGTTCCGACTCCTTCGCCTCACGGGCGAAGACCACGCAGCCCGGTCACCAGTCGGTATAGAAGTCTATGACCAGGAGCTGGTCCCTGGTCTTGGCCTCGGCCGCCTTGGTCGCGAAGTCGTCGGGCGACATGTCGACGGCGGGCTCGTCCGCCGCGAGGAGCGTCGCCGGCAGGGCCAGGGCGAGGGTCAGGATCAGGGCGAGCCGCCGGGTCCGGGTTCTCATCGTGTACCTCCGTTGGACATGGAAGGCGGGGGGCGCGATGCCAGTCTACGACATCACGCCCCCCGGGTTCCTCATAAAACCGCTTCACGACCTCGACGACCGGAGTCCTTCCACCGTCACCTGGACCCCCAGCAACAGCCCGAAGGTGCAGACGATGGCCGCGCCGGTGGGCAGATCCAGCAGGTAGCTCAACGCCGCGCCGCCGATCACCGCCAGGGTGCCGGTCGACAGGATGAACGCGAACTGGGCCCGCGTGCTCTCGAACAGGCGCAGCGACATGACCGTCGGCACCACCAGCAGCGTGAACACCAGCAGCACGCCGGCGATCTGGACGCTGGCGGTCACCACCGTACCGAGCACCGCGTAGAAGACGAAGTCCCACAGGCGCAGGTTATAGCCCGCGGCGCGCGCGGCGTCGGGATCGAGGGAGATCCGGATCAACGCATGATGCGAACGCCAGAGCACGAGGCCCAGCAGGCCGTAGAGCACCGCCGTCTTGAGCACCTCGGCCCAGGATACCCACAGGATGGCGCCCACCAGCAGGTTCTTGATCTCCTCCCCGCCGTGGGCCACCTGGGAGAGCACCAGAATCATCGCCGCGCTGAACACCACGTAGACGATCCCGATGTACGCCTCCTGGGGCACCCGCTCGTCGCGGGTGCGCGTGAACGAGAGCAGGACGGCGCCCACGACGGTGCTGCCGATGCCCGCGAGGTAGGCGGCCAGGGTGCCGATCTCGGCGCCGAAGAGCATGGCCACGGCCACGCCGAAGGCCGCCATCTGGGCCAGGGCGATGTCCACGAAGATCACGCCGCGGCGCACCACGTGGGTGCCCATGTAGCCGTGCATGCCCACCAGGATGAGGGCGATGGCCACCGGGGCGGCCATCATCTCGATGAAACCGGTCACTGGATCGGTCCTTTCACTGGGTCATTCCCTTCACCGGGTCAGCCCCTCCTGCGGGCGGACGCCGGCGGCGGCGGCCGTCGCCAGGCGATCGCAGATCACGTCGAAGAGCTCGAGGTAGCCGTCGGCGCCCTCGACCGCGCCGATCGCGCCGGGCAGGATCGCCAGGGGCGCGTCCATGCGCTCGGCCGCGCGCTCGGCGATCTTGCGGTTGTCCCAGGCGGCGGCCACCACGTAGACGCAGTCCTGACGGCGTCCGAGCTCGATGACCGCCTCCACGTGCTGCGGCGAGGGGTTGATGCCGGGCCGGTGCTCGATCGACCCGATGTTGTCCAGCCCCAGCCACTCGAACAGGTACTCCCAGTGCTGGTGATAGACGATCAGCGGACAGCCGGCCACGCCGCGCATGCGCTCGGCCCAGACGGGCAGGCGGGCCTCGACCTCCGCGGCGAACGCGTCGGCCCGCGCGTGGTAGCGCTCGGCGGCGCCGGGATCGAGCTCGGCCATGCGCTCGGCCATCAGCCGGGCCACCACCACGCCCTGCCGCGGGTCGAGCAGGTAGTGCGGGTTGCCGTGGGGATGGATGTCGCCCTGGGAGCGGTCCACCGGCCCGTCGGGCACGTCGAGCACGTGGTGCACGGCGTGGGAGCAGTCGAGCACGCCCCGGGCGCCGGCCTTCACGTTGCGGTTGCGCGCCGACTTGACCAGCAGGGGCAGCCAGCCCACCTCGAGCTCCAGCCCGTTGTAGACCAGCAGGTCGGCCTTCTTGAGCTTGCGCGTCAGCGAGGGCTTGGCGGGCAGGTAGTGCGGATCCTGGTGGCCGGGGCAGAGGACGACGACCTCCGCGTCGTCCCCGCCGACCCGCTCGGCGATCCAGCCCAGGTCGCTCAGGGTGGCGACCACCTTCAGCTCGGCGTGGGCGGCGGGCGCCGGCAGGCCGAGGGCGAGCGCGAACAGGATGATCATGCGGATGGGCTTCTTCACGTCCGCGCCTCCTAATAGGTATGGGCCGGATGCGACCCGATGGTGAAGTTCAACTGGGCGGATATCCGCAGGTCGTCAGCGTCGCCGAGCCGGTCGTCGTACCTGGAGACCTCCACGCGCAGGGCGCTGAACTCGCTCGGCGCGTAGGTGGCGTTGAGCTTGGTCTCCCAGGTCTCGCCCAGGCCGCCCCAGACGTCCGCCGCGCCGATCGTGCCGGATGCGTCCGTGTCGATGCGGCCGTGGGTCAGGCCCAGCCACCAGGTGTGGTGGACGCGGTACTGGCCCATGGCGTACCAGCCCAACGGCGAGCCGCTCTGGCCCTCGTGGTCGGGGAAGAGCGCCTCGGCGACCAGATTCAGGGCCGGGCCGTGGGAGCTGGCGCTGGAGATCCACTTGTAGGTCAGGTCCACGCCGGACACACGGAAGTCGCCGGCGAAGCCGTGCCAGTCCATGGAGCCGGGGCCGCGCAGGTACGAGCCGCCCAGCTCCAGGGTGGCGTCGTCGCTCACGTCCCACAGGTTGGACCAGCGCGCGCCGAGGGCCGGCTCGCGGTCGGTCTGGTCCCAGATCTCGGTGTCGCCGTTGACGGCGTAGACGATCAGGTCGCTGTACCAGGGCAGCGGCAGGGCGTAGCTCGCCTCGGCGCCGATCTCGGTCAGGCCCGCGCCGATGAAGGACTGCACGCCCAGCGGCGACTCCACGAAGGGATACTGGTGGGTGTGCAGGGGCGCGTGCTTGCCGAAGGGCAGGAAGAACTTGCCGAGCTTCAGGCCGAGGCCCCAGGGCATCGAGGTGGCCCGGACGTTGCCCTCCTCCATGAGGATGTCGAAGGACGAGCGGTCGCCGTCGCTCGGCGCGACGGAGAAGATCACGTCGGCCGTCCAGAAGGGATCGACCACGGCGGTCAGGTGCAGCTCCGCCTCCTGGAGACGCACGCCGTTGACCTCGGCGTCGTTGCGCTCGTCCGAGTACTCGGCCGCGAACAGGCCGTTGACGCTCAGGGCGGGGTTCATGGCGTTTGACGCGCCGGTCAGGGTGCCCGAGGCGAAGGCCGCCGGGGCCGCCAGCAGACAGGCGCCGCAGAGCGGGACAAGGAACAGCTTGAACATGATGACCTCCCGGTTCGCGTCGGCGGGCCGTCGTGTGACGACGCGACCGCCGCGATGATGCGATGGTCGTCCGATCCGTCGGGACCGGATATGAACGATCGGATCAGAGGGAGGCGGGCGGCGAACGAGCGGGCGTATCCAGGAGGTCGGCGCTCAGGATCCGGTCGGCGGACGGGACCAGGTCGGCGACCCGGATGTCGGAGCGACCGGGCGCCTCGAAGCCGGGCGTCCCCTCCATCGCGACGAAGGAGAGGTGCGAGCAGAGCCAGCAGTCGTTGGGGTTGCCGGTGACGTCGGCCGGGCAGTCGGCCTCGGCGAGCTGATGCGCGACGTAGCCCAGCTCCATGAAGCCCAGGCCGAGGGCGGCCGGGACGGCGAGCAGGATCAGCAGGACCCTTCGGCTATGTCGTGCGCCTGGCTTCATGACCTCTCGAAGGTGGTCAAAAAAGTTAGGCAAGGCAAGAACTTGCTCAACGACCCGTGAACTTCTCCCGGATCGTCCCCCCGAGCCGCGCCAGGTCGGGCAGCGGATCGTCCCAGGCGAACCAGGTCCACTCGGAGCGGAGGGCGTCGCCGAGCCACTCCCCCAGGCCCAGCTCGCCGCGGCGGATCAGGGCCGAACCGGCCGACAGGTCCTCGAACCAGACCGCCGAGCGGCGGCCCACCTGGTAGCCGGCCAGATCGAGCACGTCCCGTCCGAGGGCGTCGCAGTAGGACATCCACACCGTGTCGACGCCGCTGTTGAGGGCGAACTCGTTCATGGCCCAGGGACGCGTGTTGACCTCGATCAGGCGGAAGCGGCCGTCGCGCGGGTCCTGCTTGTACTCCACCGAGAAGATGCCGCGGTAGGGCGTGTCGGCGAAGAGCGTGCGGATGGCGGCCGTCGCCTCGGCCGCCTCCTCGAGGGGGATGCTGCGCATGTAGCTGCTGTCGCCGAAGTCGACCGGGTACATGCGCTTGCGGCGACGGGCGAAGAGGGCCCGGATCGCGCCGTTCCGATCGACGAATCCGTCCACGAACACGTGGCAGTCGGCGCCGCCGGGCACGTAGTCCTGCAGCAGCACCTCCAGGCCGGCGGCGTCGATCTCGGTCCAGAGGCGGCGGGCCTCCTCGACGGTCGCCACGCGGAAGGCCTTGCAGCCGAAGCGCAGTCGGAAGGCCTGGGAGTCGCAGGGCTTGAGGAACCAGTCGCGCTCGCCGCCCTCGGACATGGCCGCGTCCAGGTCGTCGAGGGACGCGATGAAGCGGGTGGCCGGCTGGGCGATGTCCAGCCGGGTGAGCAGGGCCGAAAGGGTCTTCTTGTCGGCCAGGACGTCGTTGACCTCGGCCGTGGGCAGGCTGGTGAGGAAACGCTTGCCCTCGGGCGCGGCGACCCCGGCCAGCGCGCGGGTCCAGTGGTCGCTGCAGGGGATCAGCACGGCCTCGTCGAGGGGGAGCTCCCCCACGACCTCGTCGATGCGGGACGGCGAGGGCGAGAGGATCCGTCCCTCGGGAAAACGCCGCGCCCAGCGCGAGCGGGCCGAGAAGTCCGGCGCCTCGGCGACCAGCCAGCAGGTGACGCCGCGGCGGCCCAGGCTGCGCAGCACGCCGAGAGCGGTCTTGTAGCCGCCGAAGACGACGGCGGGAACCGGGGTGGTCGACATGGGGCTCCTTCGGGTCGACGCCAGTGTGAGGCCCGGGGACGCGCGAGGCAAGCGGAACGCGGTGATCCCCGTCGAGTCCGGGATCGACCGTCAGGACTGGCCAGGCGCGCCCGCTTGTGATCAAATATCGTCATGCACGGGCCGAACTTGACACGTCTCGGGAAGGATACGATCCACATGCCGCTCAAGATCACCGTCATCGCGCTGGTCATGCTCGCGATCTCGCCCGTGATGTCCGCCGCCGAGGACTGGACCTGGATCCACGGCCACCTGTCCGACGACGCGGACCAGGCCGAGTACCTCGACTTCGCCCGCCGGATGCGCTCCCACTATCAGCAGCGCGGCATCCTCGCCGGCCCGCTGGTCTCCGAACGCGACCTGGAGGCCTGGCCCGGGACGCGCTACGTCGTCATCGGCCCGGTGGCGGCCTTCGCCGATCCCGACCGCTTCGGTCTGCCCCTGGAGATCACCGCCGACGGCGTCCGGATCGGCGCGCAGGAGCTGAGCGACCCGCGCACGGGGATCTTCCTGACCGACGAGGACCAGACGCGATACCTCTACACGGGCCTCTCCCTGGAGGGCTTCCGGGACATCTTCTCGGTGCCCACGGGACGGTTCCGCTGCACCGTCACGCGGGGGCGCGGCATGCTCCACTTCCAGACCGACGACGTGGACGCCCCGCCGAACGTCCTCGCCGAGGCGTTCATCCCCGACTACCCCACCGCCGAGGACGTGCAGGAGCTGGCGCCGCTGGACGGCGCGGTGAACGTCGCGCCCGTGGCGACCACGCCGGCGATCGACGCGCTCGATCCGGCCTTCGCGGCCTGGCTCGACGACTTCGTCGCCGACAAGCGCGTGCTCTTCTTCGGGGAGGGGCACTGGAACCACGGCGTGAACCTCGTCTTCCATCGCATCGTCGAGCACCTGCTCGGGACGACGACCGTCGGCGCCGTCGTCCTCGAGAACAACTGGTCCTTCGGCGCCTACTACGACCACTACGTGAACGAGGCCGACGACGACCGCGCCGCCGAATTCCTGGCCAAGCACCTGCATCCGCTCGTCTCGTCCTCCGACACCCTCGTCCTGCTCGACATGCTGCGCGCCTGGAACGCCGCCCATCCGGACCGGCGGGTGCGCATGGGCTGCCTCGACATGGAGTGGGACGCGGGCAAGGTCATGAAGCGCATCCTGCTGCCGTACCTGCACCGGCTCGATCCGAGCTTCCGCCCCCGCAACTTCGGCCAGTCCACGCGGACCCGGCTGCGCAACCTGATCGCCGAGGCCGTCGAGCTGGACATGACGGGCGAGCTCCCCTTCCACACGGCGACCTACATGTCCAACCTGGCCGCGAACCTGCTCGACACGGCCGACATCTCCGACCGGTTCGCGGACCGCCAGCGCGGCATCATCCGCAACCTGACCGAGTTCGACGGCCATCTGCTGGAGGACGGGCTGGTCGTGTTCAAGGGCGGCGGCTGGCACGCCATCCGGGCCGACCTGCCCCACGAGGCGTTCCGGCGCGAGGCGGCGTACCTGGACCTGGACCACCCGTCCACCCGGGGGCGCGTGGCGACGCTCTCCTGCCGCGGCATCGGCTACGACTTCTCGCCCGTGGCCGACCTGGACCTCGACAAGCGCATGGGCTCGGCCACCACCTACAACGAGATGGTCCGCGACTACCAGCAGGCCCTGGCCGACGGCCTGACGGAACGGGGCGCCCACCTGACCCTGGACCACGGTCAGCTCGACACCTTCGACCGGCTCGTGATCCGGCAGGGCCACCTCACGGGTTGCGACGCGGTATGGATCGACACGGTCGACTGGGACCGGCTCGAGCGCGAGCTCGGCGACGAGGCGGTCCAGGCCACGGCCCGGAACTACGACGCGACGATCTACGTTCTGCGAGCCGAGCTGGAGGTCATGCGGCCGGTGGAGTTCGAGGGCCGCTGACGGAGTGGATGAACGCCTGAGCCCCGCCCTGCGCCGCGACGAACCCGGCGGCGATTGACGTCTTTCCGGACCGAATGTTAAGGTCGGGTCACGTGCCGCCCGAACCGGCGACCGGCTGCATGACCGAGTCGCTCCGAATCGGTTCCGCGGCGAGCGAGACGGGAGAGATGACCTTGACGACCGGCAAGAAGAGTTACGTCGGCAAGAACCGGAGCGAAACCCTCGACTGGCTCAGCAAGGCGTGGCTGGAACAGGGGCCCCCCGTCTGCTACCTGCAAGGATCTCCCGGCGTGGGCAAGACGGACCTGGCGAGGGACTTCCGCGCCCTGGTCGACCGTCAGCGCAGCAGCGACAACAAGCGCCGCTGGCAGCAGGCCGTGATCAACGAGCTCCCGGACTGCGAAGTCTCGGTCGTCGAGAGCCTGATGGAGCTGTCGATCACCTTGAGCCAGCAGGGCCTGCCGGAGATGGAGCAGGTCCTTCTGGCCGAGTCCGATTCGGATCCGGCCCATGCCCTGGAAATGGCGCTGCAGAAGCCCGTCGTCATCATCATCGACGAGGCCCAGAGGTTCTTCCTGCCGGATTCGAGCGTGCCCATGCAAGCCTGGAAGAAGATCCTGGCGCATCTGGGCAACCGGCAGGATCTCCCCGGTCGACTTCTCCTGCTGAGCGACCGGATCGTCGAGAGGGCCCGATGGTCGGAGTGGATCTCGAGACGCATACTGGATCCGTTGACGCCGGAGGAGGCCGTCCGGGCCTTCGACATCAAGCTCGCGGAGGCCGGGCTGGAGATCGAGATCGCGCCGGAGAGGAAGGCGGAGGTGGTCCAGGATCTGGGCTGCAATCCGCGAGCCATCGAATCCCTGGTGGGCGCTCTCCAGTACGAGACCCTCGACAGCATCATCGAGAGCGACCCGGGGCTGTGGGCGGTCCGCGACAGGGAGGTGTCGCGGGACTTCCTGCAGAAGCTCGAACGCAACCTGCTGGACCGGACGATGAGGCATCTGAGTCCCGAGCATCAGCACAAGCTCTGGCGACTCGCGGTCTACCGCCGCAGCTTCGACCATCGCGCGCTCGACATGGTCAGCGGCTCGAAGGAAGAGGCGGTCATCCTCCGTCAGATCTACGTGACGCGTTTCCTGCTCAAGTACTACAACGATCATTACAAGAACTGGCTCACGCTCAACCCGATCGTCAGGGAGATCTCCCTGGCGCACCTGAAGGACAATCCCTCGGAATTCCGGAAGGCCCATTCCAGGGCGGCCGACTATCACATGCGCTACTTCAAGGCCAGGAAGATCGTCAGCAACTCGTCCCAGCTGAGCAACTCGTTCGCCGAACTCCGCTATCACCTCTTCCAGGCTGAACGGTACGGGGAGCTCGAACCCATCATCCGCCTGTTCACGGCCCATCTGATCAGGGAGATCGAGTCCGACGGGAACCTGCCCTCGGGCGAGGAGGAGCTGGCCGAGCGTATCGGCGTTCTCAACGTCCTGCTCAAGACGGAGGGCGCACCGAAGCTCGAATACCACATGGCCAGGTGCCTGGACCGACGCAGGCAGCCGGGAGACCTGAAACAGGCCGTGAGCCACGCCCAACGCGCCGTGGGCCCTCACGCCGGGATGGACGCGTGGAGGCTCCTGATCGATCTGACCTTCGAGCGCCACGGCATCGAACCGGCCCTGAAGGTGATCGACCGCGCGATCACGACGACCCGGAGAGCGAACCTCCTGTCGCGACTGTACAAGCATGCCGCCTGGATGCTGGCGGACGCGGACAGGATCGAGGAGGCGATCGCCTGGGTGAGCAGGGGAGTCGAGTCGGTCCCTCCCGAACAGGACTGTGCGGTGCTCCACACCAACCGGGCTTTCCTGATGGCCAGGATCGACAGGATCGACGAGGCCCTCGCCCTGCTGGAGGAGGGAATCGGCGTGATTCCCCCGGAATATCTGCAGACCTCGCTGTACCAGGCCATGAGCGACCTGTACCTGCAGAAGGGCCGGGCCGACGAGGCCATCCGCATCATGACCGCCGGTTACGACAACCTGCGGGATCATCACAACGGCTACCGGCTGATCCAGGGTTCATTGCTCATCACGGCGGCCATGGGCACGGACGGCGACCTCGAGCGGATCGTGCAACGCACCTCCCCATTCCCCCTGCCGGACTATCTCGTGTCGTTCGGATCGGTGCTCCTGCTGCAGTTGCGCGACGAATGGGGGGCGGCGGCCGACCTGGCGGCCGAGTCGGTCCAGCGGATCCACGACTACTTCCCCATGAGGTGCCTGTGGTCGTTCTCCTGCCTGGCGGCCGGCGATACGGACACCGCACTGAAGGCCCTGACGGACAGCCCGCGCCTCGACCTGCACATCGGACTCCCGCATATCTGGTTCATGGCCTTCATCCATCTCCGCAAGGGAGACCGCGAGAACGCGCTCGAGATGCTGGAGATCTATCTCGGACGACCCGTCGACGAGAGTCGAGAGCTCAACGAGACGTTCCTGCTGCGCCTCTGGGACCAGCAGGCTGCGTCGACGTCCAGCCGCCGTCTGTGCTACCACTACCCGATCATGCCCGCCTCCATCTCGGGGGCCGCGACCACCGTCCGGCGCATCCTGTACCAGGATCCCGTCCTGCCCGGCCTCCAGGAACGCGACGCCGGCGCGAAACCGGCGCCCCCCGCTCCCGCCGCCCCCCCCCGCGGCTCCCGCCGGCACCGGGATCTACGTCTCGTACGCCTGGGGGGAAGACGCTTCGGAACCGGGACGGCGGCGGGAGGAGATCGTGGACAGGGTCTGCGAGATCCTCGGAGACGCCGGTCACACCGTCGGCCGCGACAAGGACCGCATGCGCGGCGGGGGGTCCATCGAGGAATTCGCCCGGGAGATCGCCAGGGCGGACAGGATCATCGCCGTGATCAGCGACAAGTCGCTGCACTCGGAGTTCTGCATGGTGCACGAGCTGTTCAAGGCCTATCGCAGGTGCGATTTCAGGCGCGAGGAATTCCAGGAGAAGGTGATCGCGCTGGTCATGGACGACGCCTTGCCCCATCTCAGAGACAACATGTCGATCATCGCTCTCGCCAAGAAATGGAAGGCTCGGTCGGAAAGGTACTCCGCCGCCCTGCTCGAAGTGGATCCCAAGCACAGATCGCCGAATGAATGGGAGTTCGCCGGAGTCATGGAGGAGATGTGCCAACGTCTGCCCGCCATGCTCGGCGACCTGAAGGACATCGTCATGAAACAGGGATTCGACGAGATCATGCGGGACGGCTTCCGTGAAGTCCTTGCACGGCTCGAGCCCCTGGGCGAGCAGGAAGTCGGTTCATGAAGCCCCGGCCATCCCGCCGTGCCCGTGCAGTCAGAAAACCCTCGTCCGGAGCGGGACCATGAAGAGTTCGATGCTGATCGCCCTGTTGTTCCTGTCCGCCGCCGCCCTGGCCCAACCCCCCGAGGGCATGGTCCTGATCGAGGGCGGCACCTTCCACATGGGCATCGAGGGCGGCAAGGACAACCCCCGCCACGAGGTGACCGTTTCCAGCTTCTACATGGACGCCACCGAGGTGACCAACGCCGAGTACAAGGCCTTCTGCGAGGCCAACAAGCGCACGCTGCCCATCTTCTGGGGCATGGACGTGTTCCGCAGCGGCGACGACTGGCCCGACCATCCCATCGTCGGCGTCAGCCACTCCGCGGCGAAGGCCTACGCGGAGTGGGCGGGCAAGCGCCTGCCGACCGAGGCCGAGTGGGAATACGCCGCGCGCGGCGGCCTGGCGGACCTGCCCTTCCCCAACGGCGACGAGCCCGACACCCTGTCCATCAACCACAAGCGCGCCGGCCACGACGGGTCGCTGCCGGTCGGCTCGCTGCGGCCCAACGGCTACGGCCTCCACGACATGGCCGGCAACGTGCGCGAGTGGGTCGCCGACCGCTACGGACGACACTACTACCTGGACGGACCGGACACCGACCCCACCGGCCCCGAGGCCGGACGCTTCTACGTGATCCGCGGCGGCGGCTGGTACTCGGGCCTGATGTGCTGCCGCAACGAGGGGCGCAACGCGTTGGCCTCGAACTGGGGGGATTTCGCGGTGGGGTTCCGGTGCGCGATGGACGTCGAGGGCGGCGCCGAGTAGCGCCGCCCCACGTCGTCCGTCACATCCCGCGGGTCAGCGAACGAGCATCAACCGGCCCGAGCGGATCTCGTCGCCGCAGGTCAGCCGCGAGTAGTACGCGCCGGACGTGACCGCCCGACCGTCGTCGTCGCGACCGTCCCAGACCACCTCGACCGCGCCCGCCTCCAGCCATTCGTCCGTGAGCATCGCCACCCGGCGGCCCTTGGCGTCGAAGATCTCCAGCCGCGCGTGGCCGGCGACGGGGAGCTCGAAGCGCAGGGTCGTCTGCGGGTTGAAGGGGTTGGGGTAGTTCGGCATCAGGCGCAGCTGTCCGGTCGGGATCGGCGGCGCGTCCGTCTGGCCCTCGTTGCTCGAGCCGGGCGTCGGATCGGCGAAGGTGGTCCAGGTCGCACCGCCGTCGGTCTCGCGGCCCTCGCTGACGTTCGCGGTCTGCGCGGCGAAGACGCGGGTGTCGATGGCCTCGTTGCCCGCGGAGAGCCGGCCGAAGAGACCGATCTCCTCGCCGGCGGCGCTGAGCTTGAACGTGGTGTGGAGCGGACCGTCCTCCTCGTCGTTGTCGCACCACACCAGCATGAACTCCCCGGCTCCGAGCAGGGTGTCCGGGAACGCCCACTGCGTGGTCTGGGCCAAATCGTCCGTCAGGAACAGGCCGCCCATCTCCACCGCTGCGGGGCCGGGGTTGTAGATCTCGAGCCAGTCCTCGTAGGAACCGGCCTCGTCCTGGATGCCGGCGTTGTTCTGGGCCACGAACTCGTTGATGTAGAGGACGACCGTCTCCGGCACGTCGGGGTTCAGGTTCTCGGAGCCAGGCGTGGCCAGCGACAGCATCTCCCAGTCGCCGGTGCCGTGGGCCCAGCGTCCCCAGGGGATGTCGTTGCCCAGGGCCGGGAAGGTCACCTGGTCGATGATCACCGCGCCGTCGGTCAGGAAGACCTGCTCGCCGTCGCCGTCGAGCTTGAAGGGCAGGTGCAGGTCGCCCTCGTAGAGCTCCTCGTCCGCCCACAGCACCAGGCACTCGCCGGGCGCGAGCAGGATGCTCGGGAACACGTAGTCGGGCACGCCTTCGAGGTGGTCGGTCAGGCCCAGGCCGCCCAGGTCGATGGTCGAGGCGCCGGTGTTGCAGATCTCGATCCAGTCCTCGTAGTCGCCGGCCTCGTCGGTGATCGTCGCGTTGTTCTTGGACATCACCTCGTTCAGGACCAGGCCCTCGATGGGCGTCCAGGTCCCGATCGTGCTGGACAGGTACGAGTGGCGCGCGTTGATGAAGGTCTGCAGCGCGGGGATCGGGCGGCCCGGGGGCGGCCCGCCGGAGGCGTAGATGGTCTGCGTCATGCAGTTCTCGAAGTCGGAGCTCGAGAACATCGAGTTGGGGTCCGAGTACACGTACGGGCGGATCAGGTCGCGCAGCGACTCCATGCGCGCCAGCAGGGTGGTCGGAGCCGCGGCGGTGGCCATCAGCTTCTTCATGTGGCCGAGATAGACCTCCACGTAGGCCGGCACGTCGTAGAGACGCTCGGCCAGGGGCCGCTCCTCGCCCCACTGGGTATTGATCCAGTAGGGACTGAGCTGCTGCAGCTGGGTCGTGGACATGCCGTACTGGTTGAAGATGCCCCACGCCTCGTTCTGGTCCCACTTGGTGAAGAACATGCGGTCGTCGAGATCGCGGTGGTAGAAGTAGTAGTTGGCGCAGCGGCCCACGTAGCTGTCCAGGTTGACGATGAAGTTGTCGACGGCCAGCATGGCCAGCGCCGAGTTCACGTCCAGCCGGTTGTGCAGGCTGTCGGGCATGGCCGAGATGGTGGTGTTGTTGAGGTTGTCGACGAAGTCCACCAGGTCGGACCAGTCGTTCACCTCCTCGTTGGTCTTCAGATCGTACCTGTTGTAATAGGAGGTCTCGCTGGACCCTTCCCACTCGAGGGTGCTGTTGCCGTCGTTGGTGCACTTCCAGAGGTTGCCGTTCTCGCCCGACCCGTAGCGGCTCTCGATGAACTCCTGATCCTGCTGCTCCACGAGCAGGTAGAGCCCCCAGTAGCTGCCGTTGATGTACAGCGCCACGTAGTTGGTGCGGCAGGCGGGCATGCCCATGGCCTCGCATAGCTCGTAGGCGGACTTCTCACGCACGTAGCTCGGGTCCAGGAAGCAGTTGTTCAGGCTGAACTTGTCCAGGCCGTAGAGCTCCTGGCCGGGCACGAACTCGTCGATGTCCAGCTTGAAGGACTTCTTGTCGCCGTAGTAGCCCCAGTAGCTGCTGTTGCCCTTGAAGCGCACGCCGATGGTCTGGGTCGTGGTCTCCCACGCGAAGGCGGCTTCTATATAGGGCTGATCCTCGAGCTCGTAGTTGTCCTCGAGCTGCTGCCACCAGTCCGGCTGGGTGAAGGTCAGGTGTATCTCATGGACGGCGTCGTCGGCGAACAGGGGGTGCTCCGGCGGCGCGAGGGCGCCGGCAACGACGACGGGTATGGACATGACGATGGCGACGAGGATGAGGGCGGATACCTGTTTCATCTGGGTGACCTCGCTGGTTCGGTGCATCTCGAGCGACGGGGGCTCATATCCGACTCAACGAGCGTTGCGCCGTATCCTTTCTCGTGTTTTTCGAATTATCGACCGCACCCTTTGACGACCCGTACGACGCGACGTAGGATGACGGCCGCACGGCGAAATACCGCGAAAGGACTTCCCGGCTCGAGGGTTGAGTTGGAACGAGAGCATGACCGGCCAGACGGACGACCAATTGATGATCCGCGCGGCGGAGGGCGACGAAACGGCTCTCCGGATGCTGGTCGAGCGTTGGGAACGCCCCGTGTTCGCCTTCCTGGTCAGGATGCTGGGCTCCCCTGAGGAGGCGGAGGACCTTTGCCAGGACACTTTCATGCGCATGATCGGTTCGGCGGGCCGATACCGGCCCGAGGACAAGTTCCAGAGCTGGCTATTCCGCATCGCCGGCAACCTGGCGCGCAGCCGGCTGCGGCGCCGCAAGATCCTGCGCTGGCTGCCCCTGGCGAACGACCACCACGAGATGCCGGCCGCCGGCCCCGACCCGCTGGACGAACTCGAACACGGCGAGGCGCGCACCCGGGTGCGCGACGCCATCTCGCGCCTGCCCGACCGGCAGCGCGAGGCCCTGATCCTCAAGCAGTACCAGGACCTGAGCTACCAGGAGATCGCGGACGCCATGGGTGCGACCGTGGGTTCCGTGCAGATGTTGCTGCACCGGGCCATGTCCGCCCTTCGCAAGGACCTGACCCGCGGGAGGTCTGATCGATGAACGACCTGACACATCCGAGCGACCTCGAGCTGCAGGCCCACCACGACGGCGAGCTGACCGTCGACGAGGCCGAGCGCGTCGCCGCCCACTGCGCGGACTGCGCGACCTGCCGAACCGAGCTGGCGGAGCTGGCGCGGATGGACGGGCTGCTCGCCGGGATCGACGCGCCGGAACTGCCGCGGTCGGTGTGGCCGGACGTGGCCGCCGCGCGACGCGGCCGCCCGCGTCTCGGACCGGCCTTCGGTTTCGCCGCCGCCGCGGCCTGCGCCGCGGGCATCGTGATCGGCGTGCTGCTCGGACCCGTTCAGTTCAACGCCGAGGTCGCCATGGAGGACACGATATGGACGGGCCCCTCGACGCTGCTGAGCGGCGGCGGCGGCACCTCGCTGCTGGACGTCTACCGGACGGACTCGAACTGAATCGGGAGCGATCGTCATGCTGAAGAAGATCGTGTACCTGTTGCTGGCGGTGTCGCTGGGCGTCAACGCGGGCATGATGGTGGTGACCCTGAAGCATCGCGGGACGCCGTCATATCCCCCGCACCAGATGCCTCCGGGGCAGCCGCCCGGCGGCGGGCCCGGCGGACCTCCGGGCCACCAGATCGACCCGCGTCGCATGATCGAGGATCATGTGGCGCGCATCACGCAGCACCTCGGTCTCGATCAGCAACAGCAGGAGGCGATCCGCGCCATCCTGGAACGGGACGCGGTGCGGCTCGAGAGCCTCAGGCAGGCGGTGATGGAGGCCCAGCTCCGCATGAAGGAGGCCTTCGCCGCGCCGGACTACGACGAGGCGACCTTCCTGGGCCTGGTGGCGGAGGCCGGCGCCGCGCGCGCGGCCCTGGATTCCCTGTCGGCGGTGATGCTGATCTCCGAGGCCGCCGTGCTCACACCTGAGCAACGCGCCATGTTCGCGGAAGTGGCGCACAACATCAACGCGGGCCCGCAGGCCCGCCCCCAACCCCGGGGACCGCGCCACCGCCAGCCGCCGCGTCGTTGAGCGCGGCGGCGGCGGGGCTTGGGCCAGATGTTCCTCTGCTTTGGCTCGCCCCCGCCTGGGCTCCGATCCAAGGGGATTTGGGTGCGCAGAGCTCATCCCACCATTTCATGATCTGTGCTGATGACACGAACCTAACAGGGCGAGGGCCTTGACCACGAACCGATCCGGAGCCCTCCGCGCACCCGAAGCCTCTCCCATCTCCCTGACTCCACGGACATGGTCACGTCTTGCCTGGCTCCAGCGGGGCCATGAGAAGCGCACCTCCTGTCCGTTGATGATCCGATCGAGTACCGTAGCCATCATACACCTGCTTTCTGGGCGTGTGGCGGCGCCCGGTGGAATGGCGAAGGCAGAGCTGAGCTAGTCGGGAGCGTACTCGACACGCTTGTCCGCTGCGTTGCCCTCCCATTGGTCCGGCGCCGGGAGCATGCCGTCGGGCGCATCCGGGGCGGCGAGCGCATCGGGAGCGGGAGCCATCCAGAGCAGGCCCAGGGCGAGAACACCGAGTACGATCATCTTCTTCATGGCAGGTCTCCTCTCTACTAGCGAGCGTGGTTGATGATCAAACAGCCGAGACGTCGGAAGGCCGGATAGCGCAGTGCGATGTTTCGCGCCGCCGCGCGATCGTTCGCATCGCGGTCACTCAGCCAGCAGGACTGTCGGCCGCGATGCAGTTCGTAGTCGAGCGAGTAGCACTTGCCCAGCAGCCACCAGTTGCGGAGAGCGAACCCGTAGTCGCGAGCGCGGGGCTGGAGCTTCGACACGAAGTGGTCAACTTCAGTGGACGGCAGAAAGTCCATGGCGGCACGGGCCATGATCAGGGCCGCGATCCCACGGGATTCGCCGATTTCGTCGGCGGTGGTCTCGGGGTCCAGGTTCTCGCAGGCCCGGACCAGAGTCGTCTGCGGATCACCCTTGCCGAGCGCCAACCGTATGTAGGACAGGGCGGCTTCGATCTCTATGACATGCGGGGCCAGACCCACCGCATCGAATTCGTCGCCATGCGTATTCAGCAACGAGGAGCGACGACGCAGGGCGCTGCCGTAGTGACGCTCCGCCGTCTTCAGGCGGGCGAGACGCAGTTCATCGTCACGCGTCTGGAGGGCCATACCGAAGTTGGCGTGGCCGCACATGTAGTCCAGGTACACGACGCTACGTCCGTAGGACGGCGACAACTTGCGTCCCTTGACCTTGGACAGCTCTTCACGGGCCAGCAGGTATGCGATCTCGAACCGGTCGAGCTGGAAGTAGGCGTAACTGCGGTTGTTGGACAAGCGCAGCCGGAGATACTCGTCGATGCGGCCGTCGTAACGCCGCAACGCCTCCTCGGCGAGTTCCAGCATCTTCTGGGAATCGCCGCGGTGCGACAGGGCTCGGATCTGGTGACAATAGCCCAGCGCTCCTTCATCCGGCGTCTCGGCATTCTCGATGAGTATTTCGGACAGAACGATGACTTCATCGAAGTGACCGACCTTGTATTCGGATTCGATCAGCTCGAGAAGAGCCGCGCCATCGAATGAACCGTACTGTTCGCGCACTCCTTCCTGGAGTTTATCCAGATCGACGCCGATCAACTTCATCTTGTCCTTGTCGAACGCATCGAGGTACAGGATGTCGAAGACGCCGACGCGCATCTTCACACCATGGCTGGGTTCCAGGCTTCGCGGCACGCTGGACTTGGCGCAATCGGCGGTCTCCGCGATGAACGCCTCCGTCACCCCGCGAAGCTTCCTGAGTTCCCTGAACTCGTCGCTCTCGATTTGCCTTGTGACCGGAATGGGCATGGTTTCCCCCTTGCTCAAACTGATCTTTCATCCGTGACGTGCATGAGTATAGGGCATGTCGGATACCCGAGGCACTTCGCCCCAGAAATCGGTCATCTCACCAACCTCACGACATTGCAACAATGTCCGGTGAATCCATCATGGATGATGCGATTGAGCGTTTTAAACCACTTTAAAAGATCAATATGACAATTCCCGCATGCTGCCCGCGTTCGTCGCCACTTACCCGGACGAAAGGGCAATCCAATGAAGAACAAGAACACGAGCACGATGGCCATGGTCCTGATGATCCTGCTCATCGTGAACAGCGTCGTGCCTGTCCCGACGATCGCCAACGAGTTCGGGATTCCCGACCTCTACGGAGATCTCGGCAGCATCGGTACGGCGTCTCACGTCGAGAACATGCGTCTCGAATGCTACAAGATCGCGCGGGTGCCCGACGAGTTGCTCAAGCACGTGCCGCCGGAGGATACGTCCATCTCGCCCCTCGTGGGTCGCGGCGTTGACGTCTATGCCGTGGTGTTCCGGACTCGCCCGTACGAGACCATCGTCACGGCCGAGGCCTGGATCACCCACGGGCACGCTGTCACCAAGACCACGAAGAAGGGCCCGTCCTTCTTGGTTCGGGTGTTCTGTGCGATCGGCGGATGCCTTGGCTTGAAATCCATGCTGAAGGATCTTGATCCCGCCCAATCGGCACTGCTGGCTCCTGTCGTCATCGAGGTATTCCGCGAGTTCGTGTTCGGGCGGCGTGGCGACACGGTTCTCGATCTGGCGGATGCCTGTCATTTCAAGAGCGACGAGGTGGTTTCGCTGGACGGCGGCTCGATCGTGTCCGTAGGACTGGCTCACGGTCCCGGTACCGCCATCGAGTTCCACAACATCGTCACGACCACCACCACGGCCTCTGGCGGGGAGTTGCTCAAGTACTACTCGGCGCCGTCCGTGCTGGTCCCCGGCGACGACGCCCCGATCATCACCATGAAGGAGCTGGCGAAGATCGTACGGGCCGACTCTGAGCCGACGCCGATGCCGCTGTGAGCCTTGTGAATTCCCGGGGGACGCCGATCGGCGTCCCTCGTTCGTACCTGCGCGAATCGTCACATCGTCTGTCGCATCGTCCGCCGCCGACGGTTATCATCGCCGGCGAACCCCGACCCGGAGCGTGACATGAAAGCCCAATGGCTCGCCCTGCTGACCGCCGTCGCCTGGGGCGTCGGCGGCTACTTCGAGAAGCGCGGCCTGGTCGCCGGCCAGGTGCCGCCGCAGGCCGGCATCTTCCTGCGCACCGCGGTGGCCCTGGTGGTGCTCGGCATCGCCAGCCGTCCCCACTGGGGCGCCCTCGCGTCCGCGGGCCCGCGCGCCCTGCTGCAGTTGGTGATCGGCGGCGGCCTGGTGGCCGGCTCGCTGGGCATGCTCTGCTTCTACGCCGCCATCAAGGGGGCCGACCTGTCGAAGGTGATGCCCATCGCCTTCACGGCGCCGCTGTTCGGCGCGCTGCTGGGCGTGATCCTCGGCGGCGAGGCGCTCACCCTGAAGACCGTGCTCGGCATGGCCCTGACCGTCGGCGGCATCGCGCTGTTGACCACGGGGTAGGCATGGCGAGGCGCACGGCCCTGATCCTCACGCCGCTGGCGGTCGTCAGCTACTTCTTCGTGGACCGGCCCGTCTCCGACGCGCTGCATCCGATCCCCGAGGGCCTGATGCGCGCGCTCGACGTGATCACCGAGTTCGGCGAGGCCACGTGGTACCTGATCGCGGGGCTGGTCCTGGGGCTCGCGTTCCGCTTCGTGTGGAGGCGGCCGGAGTTCGCGCGCGCGGCGTGGCTGGTGTTCTGGTCGGTGGCGGCGTCGGGGATCCTGACCAACATCCTGAAGTTCGTGATCGGGCGGAGCCGGCCCTACAACTACCTGCGCACGGGCGAGTACGGGTTCGCGCCGTTCAAGATCGACTACGCGTACAACGGATTCCCGTCGGGGCACACGGCCGCGGTGGTGGCGGTGGCGTTGAGCCTGGCGCTGGCGTTCCCGAGGTGGCGGTGGCCGCTGTTCGCGGGCGGGGCGGTGGTGGCGTCGACGCGGGTGCTGATGAACCACCACTTCCTGAGCGACGTGCTGATGGGGACGGTGCTGGCGGTCTGCGTGACGGGCGCGGTGTCGCGCCGCGTCCGGAAAGACGAACCCGGACGGCCCTGAGGCCGTCCGGGTTCCTTCGTCGCAACAGGTCCTCGCTAGCCGAGCTTGTCCGGCGTCACGATCGCCCCGTGCTTCTTCTTCAGGGCCTTCAGTCCCCGCTCCCACTGGCCGTACACCTGGAACAGCTTCTTCGGCAGGTTCTTCTCCTTGCCGAAGGCCTTGCGCTGCAGGTCGATCCGGTCCTGGATGCGGTCGCAGTAGATGGAGAACTGCTTCATGTACAGGCTCTTCGTGTACTTCTTCTTGATGGTGTCCTGGAAGGTCTCCGCGAGATCCTCGTACTTGGGGATGAAGCCGATGGGCGTCTCGATCCCCTCGTAGTCGCCGTGGGCGAAGCGGGCCAGCCAGGTCAGCCAGGCCTTCACGTCGCGCTTCTCGCCGAGCAGCTTGGTGGTCTTGCCGCCGCGGGCCTGGTCGGTGAGGAAGTAGTTCAGGCCGGCCAGGATGGGCTGGCCCTTCTTGGAGAACTTCTTGTTCCCGAAGAACTTGAACTGGACCTTCATGTAGTCGGCCAGGGCGCCGGGGATGAAGGGGGCGTTGGCCCAGGGCTGACGCTTCACGCCGGAGGCGCCGACCTCGGTCGCCGTGGCGGCCGAGACGATGCTCGCGCCGATGACCACGCCGTGATCCGAGTTCCGGCCGACCCAGACGGGCGGCATGGTGTCGGCGTCGCGGCCGGAATAGGTCACGACCTTCACGGGCGCGCCCTTGGGATCCTCGCCGATGACCTTGCTGTAGTTGCCGATGCTCTTGCAGCGGATGGTGCAGCGGGCGTTCGGGTGGGAGATGGGGATCTCCTTGCCGTTCTTGTCCTTCTTGCCCTTGAACCAATCGCCCTGGAAGTTGACGCCCTTGCGCGCGTGGCGCTCGCCGTTGCCGGTCCAGTGGGGCTTGCCCTTGCCGTCGATCAGCACGTTGGACCAGATGACCTCGGCGCCCGGCTTGCGCAGGCACTTCATGAGGAAGGGATCGCCCTCCTCGTTCACGTCGGCCACGATGCCGAAGATGCCCTGCTCGGGATTGATGGCGCGCATGGTGCCGCGGCTGTCGATCCACATCTGGGCCAGGTCGTCGCCCACGAACTCGGTGCCGGCCATGGCCGTGGTGGTCTTGCCGCAGCCGCTCGGCGCGGCGCCGGCGAACCAGGTCGTCCGTCCGCCCTTCTCCTTCATGCCCGTGATGAACATGTGCTCGGACAGCTCCAGGCCCTTGCCGTAGTAGGTGGCCAGGTCCACGGCGAAGCGGTGGTTGCCCTTCTTCATCAGCAGGGTGTTGCCGGCGTAGGTGCAGTACATGGAGAAGGTGGTCAGCCAGCTGCGGTCCATGAACACGCGGGCGTTGGGCAGATCCTCGGGACGGTTGAGGCCCTCGGAGTGCACGTTGGTCAGCATGAAGCCGGCCTTCTTGATCTGCTTGTCGAAGGACTCGTAGCAGTGGCGGTAGAGGATGTCGCCGGAATGCATCACGTAGGTCGACGAGGAGATCTCGATGGCGGGCAGGGACAGCTTGGCGCCGGCGGGGCCGCGGCTGAAGAAGCCGACGTACATCGTCTTGCCCTTCATGATGCCCTTCATGTGCTTGGCCACGTACTTCATGGCCTCGCCGCGGGGCATCTTGTTACCGAGCACGCTGGTGGGCTCGCCGGGGTTGATGATGTAGTAGGTGCGGTCGACGATCCGGCCCTGCTCCTCGGGCAGGTCGAAGTGGATCGTGTGCTTCTTCATGGCGAGGGGCTTCTCCTCGCCCTTGGCGATGCTGGCCTTCTGCATGGCGCGCATGTCGGCCGCCGAGCCGGTGGCGATGTAGACCTTGTCGGGTTCGCACATGGCGACGGCGTTGGCGATCTTCAGCCAGGCTTCCTCGTTCTTGATCTTCTTGAGTCGGGCGAAGTGCTTCTTGTCGAGCTTGTCCTGCAGCAGTTCCTTCGCCTGGGCGATCGTCTTCACGCCGCCGCACTTGGCGAGGATGTCTACGCCCTTCTTCAGCTTCAGCATCGCGGCCTCCCTACAAGAGTGAACCGTCAAATCAAGACCCCGCGCGTCGGCGGCGCGCCATCGGGCGCGGACCGTCGGCGGAGCCGAATGAAAGACCTTGGTCTGTACGTCGTACGATAATAGACGGACGGACGGGTCTCAACACGATTCTACGGCCGATCGCCCCCCTCGAACGCCCATTGTTCGAGTGTGCAATTCGGGGCGACGACCGCTCTTTATGCGCGGCCGGCGATGCGATCCGAACGACGCCCGGGGCCGCGGGCGCGGCCGGCCACCGGAGGGCGGCTCCCCCAACTTCCCGGCCCGCAAGAAATTAGCGGATCATCGCGCGACGTACCCCCCTTCACGAACAGCGGAAACGCCGAGGCACGTCGATTGCTCGGGCCCGCCGCGAAGGAGGATCCGCACCCATGTCGCTGCCCCGCACCTGCATCCTGTTCATCGCCCTGATCGTGCTGTCGAACCTGTCGGCCTGTTCCGACGAGACCGTCGGCATGGAACCGGACGCGCCCGACGCGAACGATCCCATCGATCCGATCGCGCCGCCCGACAACCCCATCGACGCGCCCCTGGCCGAACAGGTCGGACGCTTCCGCCACATCGACGTGATGGCCTTCACCCGCGGCCTCAACTACCGCGTGCCCGCCGGCGCGGAACGCGACGCCGTCGAGCAGTGGCTCTCCGAGCGGCTGGACATCAACGAGGGCGACCTCGGCATCCGCGACCACGAACCGGACGTGGAGATCTTCCGCTACGACCTGGACCTGACCCGGATCGAGGACAGCAGCTCGACGCCGCCCGACGACGAGGAGATCTACCTGCACTTCGCCGAGGAGACGGTCATCCAGTACCGCGACCTGGCTGGGAACGACATCGGCGATCCCGTGACGATACCCGGCTGTCCGCCCGACGGTCCGCCGACGGCCGAGTCGCGCCTGCGTCTCTACATGTGGGACTCGTACCGCCACGCCTTCGACGTCACCGAGGCGGCGTTCCGCGACTGGCAGTCGCAGCGCCTGATCGCGAACCTGGGCCTCGAGTACGACGGCGCCTTCCTCGACGAGCACAGCCCCGGCTTCCGCCGCGGCCTCTACATGAACCAGAACCGGGTGCTCTCGGGCGGCGCGGTGCGCGAGTTCGACGGCCTGCGCCCCACCGAGGCGAACCTGCCCGGCAAGAACTACAACGAGCTGGACCGCCGCTACAGCGAGGTCGTGGTCGACTGGCTCGCCGACCTGCGGCAGCGCATGGAGTGCGCCGGCAAGTTCATCCTGATCAACCCGGCCCAGTACTACTGGATCGACCTGTCGGAGAACGAGTGGATCGCCGCGGGAGGCGTGACCCTGGAGCTGGTGCACACGCCCTTCGACTGGTCCGGCCGCGGCTTCGGCGGCTACGCCGAGCAGCTGCGCCGCGGCCTGGACGCCGGCGTGCGCATCGACCTCAACGGCCGCACCTGCCCCGACCCCCCGTCGGGCTACGTGTCGGCCAACTACGCCGCGCCCATCGACCGCTACCGCATGTGGCGCCTGGCCGCCTACTACTACGTGCGCGGCGCCCACGACGCGGCGGGCCGGGCCTACTTCGACCTGTCCTTCTGCGGCCGTAACGAGTCGCTGCTCGACTACGAGTCGGAATGGATCGCGGCCTACGAGTACGAGGTGGGTGATCCCCTGGACGACGGCGCGATGATCGCCACGGGCCGGGCGGGATGCTCCGGCGACTACGCGGTCTACCGGCGCGACTACACCTACGCCACCGTGCTGGTGCGACCTCAGGACGCCTACGGCTGCGACGCCTGGGGCGCCGAGTCGGCCGTCGAGATCCCGCTGGCCGAGCCCATGCGGCGACTCAATGCGGACGGCACGCTCGGGGACCCGACGACGTCGGTGACGCTGTGCAATTCGGAAGCGGTGATCCTGATCAGGGGAGACGGCTAGAGCGACGACAGGCAGGGACGAGAAACGGCCGGAGCTCGGCTCCGGCCGTTTCCGTGCGCGGGATCTACTCGGGGTCCTCCACCTCGACCATCTCCAGGTCGAAGCTCAGGGTCTCCCCCGCCAGCGGGTGGTTGGCGTCGAGGGTGACGGTCTCCTCGTCCAGCTTCATCACCCGCACGTTGAAGTTCTCGCCGTCGGGCGAGGAGACGTCCAGGACGGTGCCCACCTCGAGCTCCAGGTCGTCGGGCAGGTGGCTGCGCGGCACCTCCTGCACCCGCTCCTCCTCGTGGTCGCCGAAGGCCTTGTCCGGTCCGAGGGTCACGGACTTGGTGTCGCCCGGCGCCATGCCCACCGCGGCCTCCTCGAAGCCCACGATGGTCTGGCCCTCGCCGATGACGAACTCCATGGGCTCGCGCTCCAGGGAGGAATCGAAGACGCTGCCGTCCTCGTACTTGCCGGTGTAGTGGACCTTGACCTTGCTGCCCTGCTGCGCATGCGCCATGGAAATCTCCTCGGTTCCGGGATGGGTCGGGGTCGCGGGTCCAACATAACATCCCGGGGCCGCGATGCACGAAATTCCGGCTCTACTCCCAGAGCCGCTTGATCCCGCTCCAGTCCAGGTCCTCGTTCGACACCGGCAGGTGCGAGTAGACCTTGACCCAGTCCACGTGGAGCAGCGCGCCGGCCTGCGAACTCTGCAGCGTGAGGTAGCCGCCGTCGAAGAGCGCGGGGTCGGAGCCGCCGTACAGGGGCGCGAGGGTCTCCTCGGTCGGGCCCACCTCGACGGAGATCGCATCGCCCTCCTTGGTGATCGACCACACGTTGAAGACGCCGACGCCGAAGGCGTACTCGCCGCCGTCGATGAAGGTGCCCGTGCCGTCCCAGTACTGGCGCAGGCTCACCGAACCGTAGCCGCCGCCGACGCCGGTGCCGTTGAGGAACAGGCCCAGCACGCGGTCGGGCGGCAGGACGCCCAGGTTCTCCGAGAGCTGCACCATGCACCAGCCGCTGGACGTGGACTTGTTCATACGCACCACGACCCGCCAGTCGGCGGGCAGCTCCAGGTCGAGCTGCGCGAGGGTGGGCGCCGGCGAATCGTGGCCGGGGCCGCACTGGGAGAGGATGTCGAGCAGGCCGCCGCTCTCGTCGACGTAGCCGCAGGGATCGCCGGCGGCCACCAGGCCGGTCCAGTCACCGGCCAGGGCGCCGCCGTCGAAGTGCTCCTCGACGTTGAGGTACCAGGTCTGGGCCGCGGCGGGAACGGCGAGCAGCAGGATCATCACGTACAGGATGCGTGTCTTCATGGCGAGCCCCCCTGTTCTGAAACGATGAGTCGAGAAACATCATACTATCACAAACGAGACTCCACATTCAGCGACATTGACCTCGTCACGTCCGGGATGTACGCTGACGATCCGCGGCGAAGATGCCACTCAGCCGGAAAGCGGGGATCACGATGGGGTACGAACCGAAACGCGTCCTGATGCTCGTCGGTCTGGCGGCGCTGGCGGCGGCCTTCTGCGTGCTGGGTTGCGACGGCGACGGCGGCGTCGGACCCGTCGAAGACGACACGCCCGAGAACACGCCCGACATCCCCGTGCCGTCCGCGGTCAACGACCCGCTGCCCGACTACTCGGACACGCTGCTGTTCGAGGAGACGCAGATCATCGATTTCTCGCCCCAGGTCGTCGGCTGCCCGAACGCGACGACCCCGCTGGCGGCCTGGTGGGAGGCCCAGCCCGCCCTCCATCTGCTCAACGGCTACTGCGGCGTCAGGACCGATCCGGACATCCAGACCCCCTTCCTGACCAACGGCGACGTCCTGGCGAGGCCCGGCCTCAACTTCCAGGTCTGCTCGAACTCGCTGGTGGGCGGCTTCTGGCGGGACTGCAGCTACTGGGGGGCCCACGTCTTCTTCGAACACGACTGCGCGGACCACTTCGTCCCGACGCTGCAGGAGATGCCCCGGGTGCAGAGGCTGCGGTTCTGGAAGAGGATCACCGTCCCGAACATACTCCAGTACCCGACCCAGTACGCCGAGACGCACAGCTATTCGCAGGGGACCGCCGAGCAGTGGGGACGCAGCCTGTCCTTCAGCCTGGGCGGCACCGGTGAACAGTGGGACATCTCCCTCTCGGCCAAGCTGACGGCGACGTTCACGCACCAGGTGACCATCAGCAGCGAGCAGACGATCACGCAGCAGTTCACGGCCTCCTCGATCGAGGGCAAGACCGTGGTCTTCACCGTCTGGCAGCTCATGGAGACCTACCGGCTCTGCAACAGCGACGGCACCGACTACACGGACCCGTCCTACGCCTTCGGCAGCGAGTTCACGATCACCAACGGCATGCCGCTGCTGTTCATGAGCACGACGGTGTTCGACCGGTAGGGGGCTGACCGAGAGGAACGGACCATGCGCACCGCGATCCTGGCTTTCATCGCGTCGATCGCCCTGTGCCCCGCCGCCCTCGCCGATCCGTTCGAGTCGGAGCCCAACGACCTCCCCGTACAGGCCGACTTCCTGCCCCTGGGCGAAGTGCTCCAGGCCGCGCTCTCGCCCGCGGGCGACGTCGACTGGTTTCGGGTGACGGTCACCTACGAGACCAACCTCGCCGTCTGGACGAACGCCGGCCCCGGCCAGACGGGCGGCGACACCGAACTCGCCGTCTACGTCGACGGCGGTGCGACCCTGATCGCCTACGACGACGACGGCGGCGAGGGCCACTACTCGAACCTCGGCGTGCACGTCATCCCGCAGGTGTACTACATCCGGGTGAACGAGTACGGCGACGACGGGACCATCGACGCCTACACGCTCGAGGCGTATCCCGCGCCGATGTCGGCGGACGGGCGGGCCTGGGGCTCGGTGAAGCGGCTGTTCCGCTGACGGGCGTTTTCCCTGTCCTCCCCCCGCGATCCCGTCTAGAATCCCCCGACACCCGCGCAACCGCCGCGTCCGGCGCGGCGCTCCTCGTACACGGGACGACCCATGGCCAACTTCACCGCCCTCGACATCTTCTGGGCCGTCGCCTTCCTCCTGCTGATGGTGGGCGGCGCCTTCTTCTTCTACCGCCTGGCCCGGCGCAGCGAGAGCGACTTCTTCCTCGCCGGCCGCGGGCTGCCCTGGTGGCTGCCGGCCTCGTCGGTGTTCAGCACGCACACCGCGACCGACACGCCCATGTGGATCACCGGCGTGATCTACCAGCACGGCCTGCGCGGGCTCTGGTACACCTTCTTCACGGCGTGGACGGCCATCGGCGCCTTCGTGTCGGCGCGCATCTTCCGCCGCTCGCTGGCCTACACCCAGGCTGAGTGGCAGACCCAGCGCTTCGGCGGCCTGGGCGCGGAGATGCTGCGCGGCTGGCTGGCCGGCTGGCAGGTGTTCATGAACATGTTCATCCTCGGCTGGGTGGGCATCGCCATGGGCAAGGTCTGCAACCTGGCCTTCGACTGGCCGGTGTGGGTGGGCCTGGTGGTCCCGAGCGTGATCACCGCGGTCTACACCCTGGCGGCCGGCTACTGGGGCGTGGTGATGGGCGACTTCCTGCAGGGCATCGTAGCGGTGTTCGCCATCGTGCTCGTGTCGCTGGTGGGCGTGGCGGCGGCGGGCGGACCGCTCGAGGTGACCGGGCGCATCGCGGAGCTGGGCGAGACCTGGCGGCTGAACGCCTTCGCCTTCACCGGCTGGCTGGACGGCGACTTCCCCGTTGTGTGGTGGTTCACCATGCTCGTGATCGCCGTGCTCGGCGGCTTCGGCATGGGCACCAGCCTGGACTGGTACGTGGAGGCGCAGCGGATCCAGTCGGCCAAGTCGGTGCGCGACGCCACCTACGGCCTGCTGGCCGGCGGCGCGGTGACGCTGATCCGAAACGGCTTCTGGGCGGCGGGCATCCTGGCCTTCTTCTCGCTGCTGCCCAACATCACCGACGCCGCCGACTACGAGCTGGGCTGGTTCCGCCTGGGCTTCGAGCTGCTGCCGGCGGGGCTGGTGGGCGTGTTCTTCGGGGCCATCCTGGCCATCCACCTGTCGACGATCAGCAGCCATCTGAACCTGGGCGCGCTCTACTTCACCCGCGACATCTGGCAGCGCTACGTGCGGCCCGACGCCCCCAAGTCGGAGCTGGTCACGGTCGGCCGCTGGGCCACCTTCGTGCTGCTGCTGGGCTCGTTCTTCTACGGACTGATGATGGAGGAGATCACCAAGTGGCTGATCTTCGCCCTGTGGCTGATGATGGCGGGCATCTGGCTGCCGAACATCCTGCAGGTGGTGTGGTGGCGCTTCAACGCCTGGGGCTACCTGGCGGGCTGGATGGCCAACCTGGGCGTGTCGTGGCTGGTGGTGTGGATCCTGCCCGCGTGGGGCGTCATCCCCAAGCTGCCCGACCACCTGAACTTCTGGCTGCTGATGGCCCTGGGCGCGCTGATCTTCGTGCCGGTCACGCTGGCCACGAAGCCCGAACGCATGGACCGGCTGGTGCGCTACTACGTGATGACCCGGCCGCTGGGCTGGTGGGGACCGGTGCACCGCGAGGCGGTGGCGCGCGGGCTGATCGAGGACACGGCGAAGACCGAGTCCGGACCGCGGCCGTTCATCCGCCGCACCTGGACCCCCGAGCAGGCCAACGACTGGACCCGCGAGGACTGGATCGCCATCGTGCTGTCGCCCCTGGTCATGGCGGCGCTGATGATCGGCGTGACCGAGCTGCTCCTGCAGCGCCCCGGCGGCCTGCTGCTGGTGGCCGGCGCGGTGGTGGGCAGCCTCGTCATCTACTGGGTGATCGATCCCAAGCTGAAAGCGGTGAGCGCGGAGTACGAGGCCCAGCAGGCCGAGTACGTCAAGCAACTGGAAGCACGCCTGCGCTGGCGGGACGAGGGAGGCGCGTGATGGACAAGGGACTGGTCACGCTGATCGGCATGAGCATCGCCTACGTGGCGTCGTTCGTCGGGCTGGGACTGGCCTGGTGGAGCTGGCGCAAACGGCACCATAAGGAGGACGACCGATGACCGCACCCCTGCCCGTCTCGTCGCCCCTGAGCGGCTTCGTCTGGACCTGGATCGTGCCGGTCGGCCTGTTCGGCATCGCGTTCGTGGCGACCTGGCTGCTGTACCGGCACTTCGCCGGCCGCAAGCCGGAGTGACGCCGTGAAGCGCCTGCTGCTGCTCGGTCTGCTGGCCGCCGCGCCGGCCTTCGCCGAGCCCGTCGACCACGTCGACCCCCTGGTCGGCACCCGCAACATGGGCCACACCTACCCCGGGGCCACCGTCCCGTTCGGGATGGTCCAGCTCAGCCCCGACACGCATCGCCTGGACATGTACGACGCCGACGGCGCGTACGTGAAGGAGGTGTACCGCTACTGCGCGGGCTACCAGTACGAGGACTCCCTGATCCACGGCTTCAGCCACACGCACTTCAGCGGCACGGGACACTCGGACCTGGGCGACGTCTCGTTGATGCCCGTCGCGGCGGCGCCCGACCTGCGCGCCGAACACCCGGCGGTGTCGCGCTTCCGGCACGGGACCGAGCACGCCGAGGCCGGCTACTACCGCGTGCGCCTCGACGACCCCGGCGTGCGCGCCGAGCTGACCGCCACCACCCGCGTCGGCCTGCACCGCTACACCTGGGAGGACGGCGGCGAGTCGCGTCTGGTGCTCGACCTGGCCGCCGACATCTACGACTACGAGGGCAAGGACGTCTGGACCTTCGTCCGCGTGGAGAACGACACCCTGGTCACCGGCTACCGCATGGCCAGCGGCTGGGCGCGCACGCGCACGGTGTACTTCGCCATGGCCTTCGACCGGCCGGTCGTCGACTACGGCCACGTCCGCCTGGACCCCGAGCCCTACAAGGGCTTCTACCGCCGCTTCGACCAGACGCGGAACTTCCCCGAGATGGCCGGCCGCGAGCTGCGGGCCGACTTCGCCTTCGACCTGCCGGCGGGCGAGCCTCTGCACGTGAAGGTGGCGCTGTCGCCGACGGGGATCGACGGGGCCCTGCGCAACCTGGCCGCCGAGGCGCCGGGCTGGGACTTCGACGGCGCGCGCGCCGCCGCCCGCGACCTGTGGAACGAAGAGCTCTCCGCCCTGCGCGTGGAGCCGCTGGCCGCCCCGGACCTGGACGTCCTCTACACCGCCTTCTACCACACCCTGCTCGGCCCGGTGGTCTTCGAGGACGTGGACGGTCGTTATCGCGGGCTCGACCAGGTGGATCACGTCTCGGACGGGTTCGTGAACTACACCGTGTTCTCCCTGTGGGACACCTATCGCGCCCTGCACCCCTGGTTCAACCTGGTGCAGGTCGACCGCAACCGCGACATGGTCCTCAGCATGCTGGCCCACCACGACCAGAGCGTGCACCCCATGCTGCCGATCTGGAGCCACTGGGCCAACGAGAACTGGTGCATGATCGGGTACCATTCCGTGTCGGTGATCGCCGACGCGCTGGTCAAGGGCATGACGGGCGTGGACGTCGACCGCGCGCTCGAAGCCTGCGTGACCACCTCGCGGGTGCCGTACTTCGACGGCGTGGGCGAGTACATGGAGCTCGGCTACGTGCCCGACGAGGCCAGCGGCGTCTCCACCAGCATCACCCTCGAGCTGGCCTACGACGACTTCTGCATCGCCGCGCTCGCCTCGCTGGCCCGCGAGCCCGAGCTGCAGGCGGAGTACTTCGAGCGCTCCCGCGCCTTCGCCCGCGTCTACGATCCCGAGAGCGGGTTCATGCGGCCGCGTCGGCGCGACGGGACCTTCCGCCCCGAGTTCGACACCCTCGCCACCCACGGCCAGGGCTTCATCGAGGGCAACGCCTGGACCTACTCGCTCTACGTGCCCCACGACCCGGACGCCCTGGCCGAACTGCTCGGCGGCGAGCGGGCGCTGGGCGCGTATCTCGACCGGCTGTTCACCATGGAGCTGGACGACGAGCACATCGCCCACACGGAGGACATCACCCGCGACGGCATCATCGGCAACTACGTGCACGGCAACGAGCCGGGCCATCACGCGATCTATCTCTACAACCGCAGCGACCGTCCCTGGATGACCGAGGCGCGTGTCCGTCAGGTGATGCGCGAGATGTACGCCCCCGGTCCCGCCGGCCTCTGCGGCAACGACGACGCGGGTCAGATGAGCGCGTGGCTGCTGTTCAGCGCGCTGGGGTTCTATCCGGTGTGTCCGGGATCGGAGCGGTACGAGCTGGGGTCGCCGCTGGTGCGGCGCGCGGAGCTGGAGCTGTCCTCCGGCGAGACGCTGACCGTGCACGCCGTGGACCAGAGCGAGGAGAACGTGTACGTGCAGGAGGTGACGCTGGACGGGCGGCCGTTGACGCGGCGGTTCGTCACGCACGAGAAGATCATGAGGGGCGGGGCGCTGGTGTTCAGGATGGGGGCTGAGCCGGCTTACGATCGTTGAAACGAGGATGTGGGTCATGCTGCGGCGAGTGATACCTCTGGTACTTGTGCTCTTCCTGGGCTGTTCGGAGTCCTCCGACCGTGCGGTGCACGCGGTCGACGGACTCGCCGACGATCCCGACTTCGCCGCCGCGGTGGTCGACGCCACCCTCCACGCCTGGTCCGCCTACGAGACCCACGCCTGGGGCCACGACGCCCTGAAGCCCCTGAGCCGCACGGGCCACGACTGGTACGAGACCTCCCTGCTCATGACCCCGCTCGACGGTTACGACACGCTCGTCTTGATGGGACTCGAGGACGAGGCCGCCCGCGCCAAGGCGCTGGTGCTGGAGCGCCTGACCTTCGACCTGGACATGACCGTGCAGGTCTTCGAGATCACGATACGCCACCTGGGCGCCCTGCTGGCCTCCCACCAGCTCGACGGCGATCCGCGCTGGCTCGACCTGGCCACCGACCTCGCCGACCGCCTGCTGCCGGCTTTCGACTCCCCCACCGGCCTGCCCTACGTGCGCGTGAACCTGCGCACCGGCGCGACCGAATGGCCCGGCAACAACCCGGCGGAGATCGGCACGCTGATGCTGGAGTTCGGGCAGCTCAGCCGACTGACCGGCGACCCGAAATACTTCGACGCGGCCAAGGGCGCGGTCGTCGAGCTGCACGCCCGCCGCTCGCCGCTGGACCTGGTGGGCACGGTGATCGACGTGGAGACCGGCGAGTGGACCAACCACGCCTGCCATGTCGGCGGCATGATCGACTCCTGGTACGAGTACCTGCTGAAGGCCTGGCTGCTCTTCGGCGATCCCGACTTCCGCGACATGTGGATCCTGCACCGCGACGCCATGAACACGCACCTGGCCCACGAGACCGACACGGGCCTGTGGTACGGCATCGCCGACATGAACACCGGCGAGCGCACCGACACCACCTTCGGCGCCCTGCACGCCTTCCTGCCCGCGGTGCTGGCGCTGGACGGCGATCTCGACCGCGCCGCGCGGCTGCAGGAGTCGGTCCACGCCATGTGGACCCGCTTCGACGTGGAACCCGAACTCTTCGACTACCTCACCGGCGAGGTGCGCTACGCCGCCTACCCCCTGCGGCCGGAGGCCATCGAGTCGGCCTACTACCTGTTCACGCTGACCGGCGACGAGCGCTGGCGCGACATGGGCCGCGACATGTTCGAGCGCATCGTGCGCTGGGCGAATGTGGACGACGGCTTCGCGCACCTGGAGAACGTGGTGGAGAAGACCCACGCCGACGCCATGGAGTCGTTCTTCCTGGCCGAGACGCTCAAGTACGCCTATCTCTTGGCCAGGCCGTCGGCGCTGGACTTCGACGCGGTGGTGTTCAACACCGAGGCGCATCCGTTGCGGGCGGTGGATTAGTCGGATCGCCGCACGGTCGATCAAAACAGGGGTCCCCCGGGGGACCGTTTTCCTGTGGACAACTCACCGACACGGAGCCCCCATGCCCCAGACCGCCTACCTCATCGACACCCTCGCCTACGTGTTCCGCAGCTACTACGCCATGCGGCCCATGTCCGCGCCCGACGGCACGCCCATCAACGCGGTGTTCGGCCTGGGCATGACCCTGCAGAAGTTCCTGCACGATCACGCGCCGGAGCTCGCCGTCTGCTGCTTCGACGCGGGCGCCAAGACCTTCCGCAACGACATGTTCCCCGAGTACAAGGCCAACCGCGACGCGCCGCCCGAGGACCTGATCCCCCAGTTCGACCTGTGCCGCGAGCTGGCCGAGCGCATGGGCTTCGCCGTGGCCATGACCGAGGGCTACGAGGCCGACGACCTCATCGCCACGCTCACCGCCCGGCTGCGCGCCGAGGGACACGAGGTGGTCATCGTGACCGGCGACAAGGATCTGGCCCAGCTCCTGGAGCCCGGCGTCCGCATCTACAACCTGGCCAAGGACGACTGGTGGTCCGCCGACCGCATCCCCGAGAAGATGGGCGTGCGCGCCGACCAGGTGATCGACCTCCTCGCTCTGACCGGCGACGCGGCGGACAACATCCCCGGCGTGCGCGGCGTGGGGCCCAAGGCCGCCACCGCGCTGCTGGCCGAGTTCGAGGATCTCGACGCCGTCTACGCGGATCTCGACCGCGTCGAGACCCTGCCGGTGCGCGGGGCGAAGGGACTGCGGAAGAAGCTCGAGGACGGCCGCGAGGCGGCCCTGCTCAGCCGGCGGCTGATCCACCTGGATCGCGACGCGCCCTGCCGTCTGTGCAGCGGGGACCTCGTCTACGGCGGCGCGCCGTCGGCCGAACTGGAGGCCTTCGCCGAACGCTGGGGATTGGGACGGGTCGCCACAAAAACGCCGCGCCTGGACTGAAGCTGTGATATGGTCAAAAAATATAACCCCCGGAAACCCGCATCCGAGGAGTTCTCGACATGGCCATATCCCGTCATTTCCACCCCGAATTCGACTTCCTGCTCACCTGGCTGCGCGACGAGGTCGACGATGACCAGTTGCGCCGACACATCCTCGTCCTGAACGACGAGGAGAATCATCGGGTCGCGTATCGCGAGCTGGCCGACTGCCGGGACGTGGTCGAGTTCGGCGGCCTGACCGTGAGCGGCACGGTCGAGAACGCCCGGCTCGAGACCAACAAGTCCGACTGGAGACTCGCCATCCTCATCACCCCGGACGATACGCTCAGGTACGGCATGGCCCGCGCCTTCCAGATGTTCGCCAAGGACACCCACGCCGCCGCCGAGATCTTCACGGACGTGGGCGAGGCGCTGGACTGGCTGGCCGACGACGAGGCGGATCGCGACTCGCTCGCCCGCTTCGTCCGCGAGGTGACGCGCGGCCGCGAGGCCGGCGCCGACTGATCCGACGACGCCCCGCGCACATAGTCGTTGTCGCCGACCCGGCCCCGTCCCTATCATGCGCGGGTCCCGAGCGAAAGCGAAACCGTGCGCATCTGCCTGCTCACCACCCAGGACCTCGGCGCCGATCCCTTCCCCAAGGACGATTGGCCCTGCGACCCGCGCCCCTTCTACCCGGAGGCCGAGTGGCACGTGGCCACCCTGAGGAAGACGGACTGCGTCGCCCACGTGGAACGCATGATCCGCCGCGGCTTCGATCTCTTCTTCAACCTCTGCGACGGGGCGGCCGACCAGGACATCCCCGGCATCGAGGTGGTCGAGACCCTCGAGCGGCACGGGGTCCCCTTCACCGGCTCCACCTCGGTGTTCTACGAGCCCACGCGCGTGCAGATGAAGGCGGCCTGCCGCCTGGAGGGCATCGCCACCCCCCGCTACCTGATCGCCCGCGACGAGGACGACGCCGAGCGCGCCGCCGAACGGCTGCGCTTCCCCATGTTCGTCAAGCACTACAGCAGCTACGCCAGCGTCGACCTGAGCCGCCACTCGCGCTGCCGCACGCCGGCGGGCCTGCGCCGCCAGGTGCGCAAGATCGTGTCGCGCTACGGCGCGGCCCTGGTGGAGGAGTTCATCGAGGGGACCGAGTGCACGGTGCTGGTGGTGGAGAATCCCGAGGACCCGCTGCGGCCGAAGACCTACCGGCCCATCCAGTACCGCTTCCCCGAGGGCGAGACCTTCAAGCACGCCAAGCTCAAGTGGGTCGACTACGACCAGATGGCGTCCACGCCGGTGGCCGATCCCGGGCTCGCGGCCCGGCTGCGCGAGGAGGCCGCGCGCTTCTTCACGGCGCTGAGCGGCGCGAGCTTCGGACGCTGCGACTTCCGCGTCGACCGCGACGGCGTGCCGCACCTGCTGGAGATCAACCCCAACTGCGGCGTCTTCTACCCGCCGACGGATCCGGGGAGCGCCGACATCTGCCTGTCCTTCGATCCCGAGGGGCACGTGGGGTTCACGCGGCTGCTGATCGAGGCGGCGTTCGCGCGGCATGAGCGACGGAAAGCCCTCCCCCCTGGTCCGCGTCCGATCGACCGGGTATAATCGGATCCACGCCACGACCATCGTTCGACCGGGAGGCTCCCCATGCGCACGAGGCTCGTCCTGTCGTCCCTGCTCGCCCTGATCACGTGTGTCGGCTGCGGAGGCGACGACGGCGGGCCTCTCCCCGCGGAAGAGACGCCCGTGGCCTCGGGCACCATCGGCGCCGGGGGCGGCGAGGTGGGCGACGCGGACGTGATGCTGAGCGTGCCGGCCGGCGCCCTGGGCGACGAGGCCGAGCTGGCGATCTACCGCGACGAGACCGGACAGCCCTTCGCCGATCCCGACCAGCCCGTCTACCGCCTGAGCGGCCTGCCCGGCGAGCTGGGCGCGCCGGCGACGCTGCGCTTCCGCTACGAACAGACGAAGGCCGAAGCGGAGCCCCGGCTCTTCCTGGGCGAGATCCGCGATTCCCACCACGGCGGGCTGCATCAGAGCTGGGAAGCCGTCGCCGCCCGCGACAGCGCCGGCTGGATGATCGCGGACCTCCCCCGCGGCCCCCTCGGCCTGGACGGCAAGAGCGAACCCGAACTGTCGGCGACGGTCAGCGAGGTCCTCTCCGCGCTCTTCCTGCCCGGAGGGCACTTCGAGATCGTCTACGACGAGTCGGAGGTGAGCACGGCCAAGGCCCTGGAGATCCTCGGGCTGTTCAACCACGATTGGCAGGTCCTCTACGACGCGGACTTCCGCTTCGGCGACCAGGACACCATCTGGCCCCTGAGCGTCTACATGCGCGAGCCCGTACGCGAGACCACCTCCGAGTACATCATCGGTCCCTGGGGCAGGGGCCACTTCAACTTCGATCCGGTGATGGCGCTCGAGGGCGCACCCCTGAACACGGCCGTGCTGCACGAGATCTTCCATTGCGCCCAGGACTACTACGACACGCGGCACCCGTCCGAGTGGACGACCGTCAACACCGCCCGCCTCTGGCTCGACGAGGCCACCGCCGCCTTCATGGAGGGCATGGCCTCGGGCGACCCGTCCAGCTACAAGCCGATGGGACTGAATCTCGACAACTACCTGGCCCCCCTGTCCGGCATCTGGGGACACGAAACGTTTTCCCACGACAAGTACGGCTACGGCATGTCGTCCTTCGTGCGGCGGCTGGTGGCGCTGCAGGGCTACACCCGCGTCCACGACCTCTATGAGGCCTTCTCCTACCACGGCACGGCCCACGACGCGGTGATGGCGACCGCCGACCCGCCGCTGTCGGACTGGTGCGTGCAGTTCCAGCGCGACCTCGTCACGGGCGACTCCACCCCGATCATCGGCCTGGACGTGGTCTGGTGGGACTGGTCGGGCGGAGAGGACTGGGACTGGGAGGATGGTGCGGCGACCCAGGACCTGGTCGTCAACGACTTCGGTTCGAACGTGTGGAAGTGCCGGCTGTCCGGCTACGACCCGCCCGAGGACCGGGCCCTGGCCGTGTCGGTCGCGTCGGTCGATCGCGACGGCGGGCCCTGGGAGCTGGCGATCTACGGCCGCAGCGACGGCGTGGAGCCGGTGCTGCTGGGGATCGGCGTGGACGCCGCCGGCGTCGACGACCTGCTCGGCCTCCACCAGACCTACGAGCAGCTCATGATCCAGGTCATCAAGCCCCGGGGCTCCGACCCCGACTACCACCATCCGGAGACCGTGCGCGTGACGCTGGATGTGGCCGAGGACGTCTCGCGCTACGAGACCGCCAACGTCAGCCTGCGATACCACCCGGTCTGGAACACCGGCGAGGCCGACTGGCAGAACCTGAACATCAACTCGGCGGCCGGCGCCTGGAACGGCGCGACCTTCACGGCGGCCTGGGACACGCTGAGCAGCGGGACCCGCTACACGGGCGGCTTCACGGTGACGATAGACCCGGCCGACCTGTCGCTTCGGAGCTGGAGCGCCCACAACACGCGGACGACCGACGCCCAGAACTACCAGTACTACCAGACGGCGGGCGCGGGCGTCGTGGCCCTGAGCTACACGGGCTCGTCGTACCTGCGCTACAACGTCGACGACGCGGCCGTCTGCGACGTGACGACCGAGATCACGCAGTACACCGTCAGCGGCGGGGAGACGACGCAGGAACTGCTGTCGTGGTCCTGCGACGACAACAGCTACTTCGAGTTCTATCTGCGGGATCTGAGATAGTCTAGGCCGCCGCGCGCTTCACCTTCTCGGCCGCCGCCGCCACCTCCACCTTGGGCGACCGCACCGTCGCGATCAGCCCCGACGCCACCAGGCAGCCCACGCCGCAGATGGTGAACGCCAGCGGGAAGTTGCCCATGTCGCCCAGCTTGCCGCCCATGATCGGGCCGGCGATCCCGCCGATGCCGTAGGCCAGGAACACCCAGCCGTAGAGCTGCCCGATGTTGCGCGAGCCGAAGATGCCGGCGGTGATCATGGGGAACAGGGCGAAGTTGCCGCCGAAGTTGAAGCCGATCAGGGTGGCGCCCAGGTAGAGCA
>CAZSNA010000011.1:0-60208 GCA_964607825.1 uncultured Fibrobacteraceae bacterium
TGACGCCCGGGGCCGGTACAAGGCTTGACTAGCCGTTCCATATCACTTGACCAGCGAGAGCTTGAGGACGGCCACCTCCCCGCCCACCGACAGACGGGCCAGGTAGACGCCGCCCGGCAGTGTGCGGCCTAGGTCGTCGCGGCCGTCCCAGGTCTCGGTGAAGACGCCGGAGGTCCTCGGCTCGTCGAGGAGGCGGCGGACGCGACGGCCGCGGGCGTCGTACACGTCCAGGGTCGCGTGCCCGGCCGCGGGCAGGGAGAAGGCCAGACGCGTGGACGGGTTGAAGGGGTTGGGGGCCGCGGCCAGACGCGCCAGGGGCGCGGGCGTCGGCTCGGTGGAGACCGGCACCCAGGCCGGGACCCAGTCGGCGGCCGCGGTCAGGTCGCCGTCGCCATCGCCACCGGGGCACTGGTCGAGCAGGCTGCCGCCGTCGGCGGTGCCGTAGGCGGCCGCGGCGATGTCGAGCTCGGCGGGCCAACCGGCGGGATACAAGTCATCGAGCCGGACGACGCCCTCGAGCACGGTCCCGCTCGCGAGCCGGAAGTCGCCGGCGGGCGGCGTGGTCTCGCCCGCATCGAACCAGCCGGACCAGCCGTTGTCGCCCTCGCGGGCCAGGTAGGCGTCCCAACCCACCGTGGCGCCCGACTTGGCCCAGGGGGGCGGGATGACGTCGAAGCTCAGGCTCTGCAACAGCAGGAAGACGTCCGCGCCCGGGGCCGCGGACGGGAGGTCGGTGGCCACGTAGAGCCAGCCGTCCTGCACGTCGGCCCAGAGGCCGTGCGTGCCGCAATCCGCCATCTCGTCGACGCCCGCGTCGAGCTGTCCGTCCATGACGAAGGGCGGCTCCCCGCCCCCGCCGCCGCTGACCGGCACCGACCAGTCGGCGCCGCCGTTGTTGTCCCAGGTGCCCGCGCCGTCGTGGAAGACGAACTCCAGCGAGGTGGCGGCCGAGGGCACGGTGAAGGCGATCGACCAGGCCTCGGCGCCGGCGTCCCAGGTCATGGTCCCGTCGACCACGCCCTGCCAGCCGCTGTGGCCGCGGTGGATCAGGACCGTCGCCGCGCCGTCCAGGGGCCGGCCCGTCGGATCGTACCACACGGTGACGGTCTCGCCGGCGACCGGCTCGGCCGGGTCGGTCCAGGCGACCGAGTCGGGCTCGGTCGCGCCGCCCTCTCCCACCCACACGTGCTGGATGGGGCTGCGCTTCACGTGGCCCAGGCCGTCCTCGGCCTCCACGTAGTAGTCGAGCAGCACGTCCTGGTAGCCCGTCAGCTCCAGCCAGTACTGGTCGGCGATGTGGACGGGCAGTTCGGTGAAGTCGATCTCGCCCAGGGGCCACGGCTCGTCCACGGGCATGACGCGCCGGGTCATGGGCAGGGCCGTCCAGGCGCCCACGTCCGCGCCGCCGACGTAGAGCTCGTTGTCGTGGGTGGCGGGGTCGTTGGTCCCGTCGGCGTCCTCGCGCACCATCAGCTCCACCCGCGCCAGGCCGGAGACGTCGTGGGCGAAGGTCCACACGTGGAAGTCCGACGACATGGCCGCGCCCTGTCCGCCGGGATAGCCCCACAGCGCGCCGCCGCCGCGGCCGCCGGGATTCCAGGGCAGACGCTGGGGCAGCCAGATCGTGGGCGCGACGGTGTCGGGCCCGCCCGCGACCACGGGATCGGCCAGCGCCACGGCCTCGTTGCAGGCCAGGGTCGCCTTGATCTCCATGTCCAGCGAGGCGCCGTAGTACATGTAGCCGCTCTCGTAGCCCGCCAGCAGGAAGTGCCAGGCGCGCTCGGCGTCGGTGGCGCCGGGCGCCAGCGGATCGAGCACCCTCGCGGTGTCGACGCCGGCGACGGCCGCCGCGGTCTCCACGCGGTTCTGGGCGGCGGTCAGCACGGCCCAGTTGCGCTCGTCCTCGGCCCAGCCGCCGGGGATGTCGAACTGACCGGCGGCGTCGACCAGCGGCCAGTTCCAGTTGATGTACTGGGGCGAACCGAAGTCGCCGTCCGCGTTGACCCAGCCGCCGTCCTCCACGTGCACCACGTCGTCCAGGGGCACCGGGTGGTGCTGCAGGTAGGTGGCCACGGTGGTCGGCGTGTAGCCCTGGCCGGCCGCCGCGTGGCTGAACTGGTCGACGTTCTCGTAGTAGTAGCTGTGGCCGCCGCTCCAGGCGTTGTCGCCGTCGTGGGCGAAGAGCACCAGCATGGGCCGCGTCGGATCGTTGGCCGACGCCATGGCGTCGATCCCCCCGGTGCCGAACAGGCCGTAGCCCTCCTCCCAGCCCATGGCGTTGGCCGCGGGCACCACCACCAGGCCGGACACGCCGCTCCCGTCGGGATGCACGTACTCCGCCCGGTGCGGCGTGAAGCCGTAGGGGTACGGCACCTTCAGGGTGACGCCCCGAGAGATGAAGTGGTTGGTGTAGGTCCCCTGCGCGGGGTTGATCTGGTCGGCCGGGTTGGGCGGATCGCAGTTGTCCAGGTTGGCCTGGTAGGGGTAGTCGGCGCAGGCGCGCGCGATGTGCAGGTCGGGCACGATGGTCCAGGTCACGCCGGCCTCGACCAGGGCGGGGATCATCCGTTCGCTGAAGCACATCTCCGCCGGGAAGAAGCCCTCGGAGATCGCGCCGGGTCCCCAGGCGTCGTCGTAGATCAGACGGGCCAGGGTCAGTTCCATGCGCAGGGCGTTCTCGTCGAGCAGCGGACCGATGGCATGATGGAACCCCACCAGCACCGGTTCGAGCCGCGGCTGTCCGGCGCTGTTGCTCCACCCGCGCGCGGTGCGGTAGTGGCTGTACCAGTCGGACGCGTAGCGTCCTCCGTTCCAGCCCGCGTCCCCCAGCGAGAACAGGTTCTCCATCAACGCGCCGGCGAAGGACACCTGGGCCCCGGCCTCGGGCAGGTCGGAGATGGAGGACACGGCGTCCTTGGGATACCACTGGTAGTCGCCGACCCGGTCGTCCGAGTTGAAGATGGTGAACTCGTCGTTCTGGCTGTGCCCCAGGGTGATGGTCTCGTAGGCGGTCTCGTAGCGCGCCGGCGTCCACGTGCTGGCGTCCGGCCAGTAGATGGGCTGGTGCATGTGCCACAGGTAAGTGGTGTGTACGCCCGTGCCGGCCTGGGCGACGGGCGCTGTCAGGAACAGGGCGAGGAGCGCGGCGATGATGATGCGTCCGGACATGGATCCCTCCCGTGACGGTTCTGGTTAGCCGGTTGATTATACACGACTCCGCGGTCCGGCGACGCGGAGGAGACCGAGAAAGACATCAAGATTCCAACATGTCGAAAAACCGAAATCAGAGCTTGCGCACAGCACGACCGCGTGGCACATTGCTGATTAATTAACAACTCCCAGGGTCCCGCTCGCCATTGTCGAAGCCGATGCGGGGTCGAAAGTCGCGACGAGGACAACCTGCCTGCGGCAGCCCCTCGTACCTTCAAGCTCCAAGGAGGCCGTCAATCATGAATGGACTCGGAAGCACCTGGCGCAAGAGCCGCAGTTTCGCGATCCCCACGCTCATCGTCCTGATCATCGGGCTCATGACGCCCGGCATCGCCTCGGCCAAGTTCGGTATGAAGGACACCGTCGGTGAGAACGAGATCAAGCTCCAGACCTACGGCTTCTCGCAGTTCGAGATGCGCGGCGGCGAGGGCTACGGCAACGACGAGAACGGTCCTTTCTTCAAGGCCCAGCGCGTCCGCGTCGGTTTCAACCTCTTCCAGGGCGCCAACGCCGGTAAGCTCTTCCTGGACTTCAACCAGAGCTTCAGCAAGGACGAGGGCGGGCTGTACAAGGTCATCAAGGACGCCTTCGTCGCCCATAAGTTCTCCAACAGCGCCTTCATCCGCATGGGCATGATCAAGACCCCCGTCGGCATGGCCTTCACGGTGCCCGGCTGGAACCTGGACATCATCGAGCGCCAGGCGCTCGACAAGGGTCTGGTCCTGGAGCGCGACTTCGGCATCATGCTGTCCGGCCGCCTCATCGGCCAGGAGGGCTATGAGGGCAAGAAGCAGATGAAGTGCAACGGCCTGGAGATGGGCACCGAGCGCCAGGGCTACGGCTTCGGCTACGACGTCGGCGTGTTCAACCCCGCCGGCCGTTCCACGGCCGTCGTGTGGGACACGGACCTCTTCGGCGACGCGCTGGCCTACGCCGGCCGTCTGCACTACGACTACGGCCCGGCCCTGCACCTCGAGGCGTCCTACGGCGTCTCCCAGCAGGCCGGCGGCGTGCTCGCCGTCCCCAAGGCCGACGACAAGACCTGCGACTACAAGGTCATGGACTTCGGTATCGCGTCCGAGCTGTGGGAGAAGGGCCTCGAGCTGAAGTTCGAGTACATCGCCGGTCAGAACGTCCAGGGCGAGGACGGCCGGGACCAGAAGACCATGGCCGCGACCGCCGGGTACTACGTGAATGACGGCTTCGAGCTGGTGGCGAAGACCTACCAGGCCACCGCCGAGCGCGCCGGCACGGAGACCTCCCTGAGCAACACCTACCTCGGCTTCGTCTGGTCCCTGAACACCATGTCCACCAAGTGGCGCAACCTGCAGCGCTGCAAGATCACCGTCAACTACATCGTGGCTGGTGGGGATACGGATACTTGGAATGGGGTTGGTGGGTATAGGGACAACTGCTGGGGCATCCAGTGGCAGTACAAGTACTAGGTTGTACCCTGGAAATTGTGTTTCGCATGGAAGGCGACCCTCACGGGTCGCCTTCTTCTTTTCTTCAATACGCGTACTTCAACACATGCCTCTTGTTGATCAGTAGACATCTCGTCTCGACAGCACTGTCATAGTAGTCACTCCAACGCCCCTCCAACTCAACATGCCCCCGGAAGAGCCGGCGTCGCAGTATGTCTCCGACCGCCAGCACCCGCTTCACTGCCCCCTTCAACATCGCCGGACTCGACTGGCATCTCCGCACCCATCGCGTCCGCATCCCGTTCCACCACACCACCATGATCGCCAGCCGCTCCGCAGCCCGCTGACGACGCTTCGGCCAGGCCAACGTCTCCCGCGCATGGCCGGCCTGGCTGTGACGGATCATCCGGTCCAGGCGGTTGATCTCCCACAGCAGGTTGTTCCGGTCTCTCGGCTCCTTCGATGAGACGGTCACATGCGTGATCTCACAATCCAGCTTTCGGATCGCCCTCGGATACGCCTTGTGCAGGTCACTGCGGACGATCGCTCGGCCAGCCCCCTCGAGTGCTGTCTCCAGCAACTCCCTTACGTCATTCTCCACACTCTTCGGGTCGGGACGGCCGTGCACAGCCTCCAGCAATGTCCGTCGACGCTTCTGGTGGGGCGTCATCCGGCCTTTGCGCCTCAGCTCACTGTCGGTGAAATGGCGGATGTAGCTGCTGTCGGGCTCGATCGCCAGGTGGAACTCGGTCGGGTAGTACTGGCTCAACTCGAAGGTCTCGAAGCCGTCGATGGCGATCTCACGGGGCGGTGGCAGCTGTCGGACCTGACTGCGATGAAATACCAGGCAGTGGCGACCGAGACGGGAGATCTGCCCGTCGACAGTCGTTGGAGAGACGCCCAGGTCCCGGGCGATCTGCCGGTTGGCCATACCACCAACGACTTTGAGGATCAGTCTGGGCAGGATGTCGGGGCGCTTGAGCCAGTATGTGGTGGAGAAGGTCTGTGAACTGAAACTGCGGCCGCAGGTCTTGCATGCAAACCGTTGGACACGGTGCGGGGGGATGCGCCGGGTGAAGAAACCGTGCTTGCGCCAGAGCCAGTCCGGCTCTAACGCGTTGTGGTGCCTGCATTTGGGATTTGGACAGTGGGGTGGCTGCCAGCCGGAGTATCGTATATCCATGCCCTGATGGGGGCATGATCTACGCCAAACACAATTTCATGGGCAGAACCTAGGGACGACTAGGACTGGGACTGGGCAGCCGATCGCCGAAAGCCTCTCCCCCAGATCCCGAGACCGAAACGCCGCGATCCGCGCCCTCTGCTTCCGCCCGAGCACCACCATCGCGACGTCACGCTCCTCGACCAGTTCGGTGAACCGCTTGGCCGGGTCGCCGTCGAGGATCTCGAAGCTCCACTCCAGGTCCGGCCGGCGGTCCTCCCGGTCCAGCCGGTCCCGCACCGACGCCTCGAACGCGGCCGACGCCTGTTCGGCCTTCTCCACGATGCAGTCCTGGACATGCGCCAGGTACTCCTCGCGGCCCTGGGCGTAGATGTCGTTGTAGAACTGCTTCAGGTAGGGGTCGCGGACGTGGACGGCCTTGAGCCCCAGACCCAGCCGGATGGCCAGGTCCAGGGCCCAGTTCAGCGCGCCTTCGGTGTGGGGTTCACCGTCGGCGCCCAGCAGGATGTAACCCTGCTCGTTAGCCACCGGTCACCGTCAGCAGCTTGGTGCCGACCAGGACGACCACGAGCAGGCCGAGGAGCATCTTGAGCGTCGCGGCGCTGGAGCCGATGACGAACGCCGAGCCACCCGCCTTCTTCATGTCGTCGATGGAGATGGACAGGCCGATCCCCGCGAAGCCGATGGCGAAGAACCACTTGTACACCGCGTCCATGGCCCAGAAGGGCGTGCCGCTGATCTTGGGACCGCCGAGGGTCTCGAAGCCGATGCTGTTCAGGATGATCAGCAGGAAGAAGCCGAGGATGAAGACCGGGAACTTGGCGCCCATGGTCGACCAGAAGCTGCCCTTCTCACCCTTGGCCTTGAGGCCGTAGAACCACACCGCGAAGACGACGATCAGGGGGATGAGCATGATGCGCGCCGCGTTGATCAGCACGGCGGTGTTGCGGGCCTCTTCCCCGTACCACTCCGCCGCGGCGATGAGCTGGGCGGTGTTGAGGATCGCCACGGCGACCCAGGCTCCGAACTGGGGCTCGGAGATGCCGAGCGCCTGTCCGACGTAGGGCATGATGAACAGCATGGCCGTGCCGAACAGCAGGATCGTGCCGATGGCGTAGGCCATGTCCCGGGGCTTGGCGCCCACCACCGGGGCGGTGGCGATGATGGCCGAGACGCCGCAGACGCCGGTGCCGGCGCCCATGATGCCGCCGAGGCCGTCGCTGACGCCGGACTTCCGGGACCACCACATCACGGTGATGGCGGTGCCGAAGATGAACACCGCGGCCAGGATCAATCCCGTGCCGCCGACGCGGACGACGTCGGACCAGATGTAGTGGACGCCGAGGATGATGATGCCCGGCTTGATCAGGGGGCGGGCGACGCCGATGCCCGGCTTCAGGACCTCGGGGACGCCGATCAGGTTGCGGATGAGGATGCCGAGGACCAGCAGCATCGCCACGTACTTGAACTGGAACTTCTGGTAGAGCAGCGTGGCCACCGACCACGAGTCGCCGACCTGGCCGCCGACCTTGTCGAGAGCCTTCTGCTGCTTGGCCAGCTTCTCGGCGGACGCGATCGCCTCGGCGTCTCCCGCCTCGGTCGCCGTCGCCAGCTTCTCCTGCAGGCCGGGGATGGCCGCCGACGCGGCGTCGGCCTTGTGATAGGTGCCGAGCTTGTAGTCGATGTTCATCACCAGGAGTGCGAACACCATGCAGAACAGCAGGCCGGGAATGATCTTGTGCCAGCCGGGAACGAACATAGAGCGCAACATGGACATCACCTCCTGATCCTAGAAGAAGTAAAGGGCTTTCTTGAAGAACTCGTGAACGCCTTCGGGTGCGGCGATCGAGATCAGCATCACGATACAGGCGATGATCAGCGCCCAGATGTCCTCGCGTTTCGACGAGGACAGACCGCCGGTCTTGCCCTGGGGTGCAGCGTCCGAACTCATACTGACTCCTTCTCTTTGTTGATCGCCGATCGCCTGCGATCGGCTTGAAGCCGGCGTCCGTCCCTGGCGGGGACGGAAACCGTGTCTATTCCTCAGAGCCGCCGGTCGGGGCGGGCGTGGCTTCTGCGGTCGCGTCCGGGGCCGTCTCTCCGGACGTCTCGTCGCCTCCCCCGCCGCGACGACTCTTGACGAGCTTCGCGATGGACGGCACCAGCACCAGCAGCAGGAACAGGCCGATGGCGATGAGGAACTTGGGAGAGCGCCAGTTCTCGAGCGAGGAACCCAGGAAGGCGAAGACGAACGCGCCGATCGCCATGCCCAGGAACGTGCCCAGGAAGTAGTCCTTGAACTTGATCTTGGACAGGCCGGCGCCGAAGTTCAGCGCGTCGTACTGGAAGACCGGGATCAGGCGCGCGATCAGGATCACGCGGAACCCGTTGCGGGCGGCGCTCTCGTCGAAGGACGCGAGCTTCCCCTCCTTCATGAAGCCGAACTTGTCCAGGAAGCCGCGGCCCAGATGCCGCGCCACGAGGAAGGAGAGGCAGGACCCGGCGGTGGCGCCGACCAGGTTGAAGACCCCGCCCAGCAGCTCGCCGAAGGCCAGCCCGCTCGCCAGCGACATGACGCCCACCGGAATGACCAGGATGACGGCGCGCGAAGCGTACAGGGCGATGAACACGATCGGCCCCCAGACGCCAAGGCTGAGGATCCAGTCCTTGATGTTGGTGGGCGAGAAGTTCTTGACGTCCAGCGCCGTGAAGCGGAAGACGGCCCAGACGGCCGCGACCACGAGCACGATGATGCCGATCCGCCACCAGCCGCCGCCTTGGCGACCCTTCTGTTCAGTCATGGCTGACCTCCTCGATTGCAGTCCTCTGTGCGAAGATGCTCTCAACGACGGCCCGGGTTCGTCTCGACCGGGTCGCCGGCTCGTCGTTCGTCAGGGTGAGCCGGTAGGCCTGCAGGTCCGACCACGTGTCGATGTCCGCCAGCGGCGGCAGGCAGGTCCAGCTCAGGTCCAGGGCCGCGGCGCGGCGGACGGTCTCGTCCAGGACGCGGTCGCTTCCCCAGGGCATGCCGTCGAAGAGTCCGGCGGCCGGCCGTTTCAGTCCCAGTAGAAAGTAGCCCCCGTCCTCGCTGGGCCCAAGAACGAGATCCTTATTTTCCAGGGCGTCCAGGGCGGACGCGATCCGCGCCGGATCGAGACGCGGCGTGTCGGTGCCCACGACGACGGCGCGCCGATGGCCCTCGGCCAGCAGCTCGCCGAGCGCTCGATGCATGCGCGCGCCCAGGTCGACGCCGTTCTGGGGGCGCAGGTCCGCATCGGGTCCCAGCCAGTCGCGCGCCTCGGCCAGCCGGTCGGCGGGCGTGAGATAGACGGCCAGATGCCAGCGGTCGTCCGCGCCCAGCTCGTCCACGAGATCGGACGCCAGGGCCGCGTGCAGCTCGGCCGCCTCCCGGCCGCTCAGCTCGGGCTGGAGACGGGTCTTGACCCGGCCGGCCTGGGGCAGGCGGGTCATGACGGCGATGGCATCGCGTCCGCTCACGTCGACTCCCGGTTCTTGTTCCCGTCATCGCGGCGTTTTCCGGAGTGCGCGCCGGCGTTGCCGAACGCGTACCAGCGGGCCAGTCTCGCCGGATCGGCCCCCATCAGCCAGGCCGCCTGCAGCGCCCAGTTGCGCAGCACGTTCCAGGCGACGCCCTCCTCGCGCCAGCGGCGCGCCGAGGTCTCGATGCGCTGCGGCAGGATGACGATGCGTCCCTCGCGCCGCAGCCGACGCCCGAAATCCATGTCCTCCATCAGCGGGATCTCGCGATACCCGCCCATGCGCCGGAAGACCTCGCGCCGCACGAAGATCCCCATGTCGCCGAAGACCTGACCCAGCAGGCGGTTCTTCCGGTTCGAGAGGGACTCGACCAGGCGGTAGTAGGCGCCCGGCTCGTCCAGCCCGTACTCGAAGGCGCCGCCCGCGACGGCCGGGTCCTCCAGGGCCGCCCCCAGGGCCGGCAGCGACGCGGCGTGGGGCCGGCAGTCGGCGTGCACGAACCAGAGGATGTCCCCCGCGGCCTCCGCCGCGCCGGCGTTCATCTGGGCCCCGCGGCCCCGCGGCCCCGCGACGATCCGGGCGGCCGGCGGCACGCGTTCGACGGTGCGGTCGGTGCTGCCCCCGTCGGCGACGATGATGTCCAGGTCGATCCCCGGACCCCGATCGAGCGTCGTCAGGCGCTCCACGTGATCGGCGATGCGCGCGTCCTCGTTGAGCGTGGGCGTGATCACCGAAACCGACAGCATGATCCCTCTCGGAGGCCGCGGATCGTACATCCCTCTCCGGGCAGTAAATCGTCCCCGGCAAGCGTGGAAACGGCGGTTTCGCCGCTCGGCTCGGGGACGGCGCTCGGATCGGGTCCGGTCCCGGCTGCCTTGGCTCGGACGACGGCCGAAGCCGGCTCGCCCGCTCCGACACATGAGCCTGGAATATACTCCTAGCTTTTAGGGATATCAAGGAGGTTGATTCGACCCGGACCAGGCGCTCCGGGCTCGGCTCGGCACCTGTACCTTAAGTCCGAGCAAGAACATACAGCATTGCGATAGATTCAGTCCATTTGCGTCATGAACGATCGGATCGCCCGGAACGGGCAAACCTCTCCTTGAGTTTCACAACTGCTGTTATTATCTTAGCACCCGCATGACTCCTACCGACATCGTATGCGTTGCCGGTGTCATGTGAGGAGCAAATCTGTCGCAAGGGAGGAAGGAAAACCATGAAGAAGCAGATCGGACGCATCGGTTTCACGACGGTCCTCATCCTGATGGTTGCGCTGATCGCCGTCGCCGACGAAGGCTACAAGGGCTTCGTGCGGGGCGAGTCTCTGATCAGCGTCGAGGAACTCAAGGGCCTGATGGACGCCAACGACCCGGATCTGGTCGTGATCGCCGTGGTCAAGGGCGGCCTGACCGGCGCCTACACGCGCGGCCACATCCCCGGTTCGTTCTCCGTCTGGCGCCCCGAGTACGAGCCCAAGGTCGGTGAGCCCTATCACTTCGACGGCATGATGGTGAACGGCGCCGAGTTCCAGGAGTTCGCCCGTTCCTTCGGCATCGACGACAACTCCAAGGTCGTGATCTACGACCACAAGTACGACGCCACCCGCCTCTGGTGGGGCTTCTTCCTCTACGGCAAGACCGACGTCCGCGTGCTGGACGGCGGCTACCCCGCCTGGAAGGCCGCCGGCTACGACACCGACATGGGCGGCGGCCCCGATCGTCCGAAGGACGGCACCTTCACCGCCAAGCCCCGTCTCGGCGGCTGGGTCGCCAGCATGGACGACATCTACCGGGCCAAGACCTGCGACTCGATCAAGCTCTGGGATACCCGCGAGCCCGACGAGTGGACCGGCGCGAAGAAGAAGGGCAACGCCAAGCGCGCGGGCCGCATTCCCTGGGCCGTGTTCCAGTCCTGGAAGGAATTCCGGGTGAAGATCGACGACAAGCCCACCGGCTTCAAGACGGCCGCCGAGATGCAGCAGGTGCTCGACAAGTTCGGCATGAAGTCGGACGAGCATCAGATCTTCTACTGCCAGTCGGGCGTGCGGACGACGACCGCGATCTTCGTCCTCCACCTGATGGGCTGGGATCACGACATGATGCACAACTACGACGGCTCCTGGCTGGAGTGGAGCTACTTCGCCGAGAATCCGATCATCAGTGACAAGTGATCGCTCGGCAGACCGAATAATCGACGGCCGGAGGACGGGTTCCCACTCGTCCTCCGGCTGGGTAAACAAAGGCGCTGTAAACGATTATCAAAATGCAACACGGCCGCTGCCGTGACGGTACGAGGCGCCGATCGGGACGGATGCCCTTCCAGAGGACTCGCGGAACGACCATGACGAGGAGCCGCCAGCGATGAGTTCCGAAACCGCACGTGATAATTGGCCCCGCTCGGCTCCGGCCGCCGCACCCTGGCTCGAGCAGCCCGACGCCACTCCACAGCCCGGACAGGCCGAAGCGGCCGCCCGACACATCCTCGAGCGATGTCGTGGCGAAGGCCCGGCCAACTGCGTCGCCCGCTGTCCGCTGCACGTCGACGCCCGGAGCTACGTCCAGCTCGCCAAGGACGGGCGCTACCAGGACGCCCTCCAGAAGGTCCGCGAGAAGCTCCCCTTCCCCGGCATCCTCGGCTACGTGTGCGCCCATCCCTGCGAGCTGCACTGCAAGCGGGTCGACGAGGACGATCCGGTCCGGATCCGCGACATCAAGCGCTTCCTCGCCGACCGGGAGGACGGACCTCCCCGACACATTCTCGATGCGGCCCCCGACCGGTCCGAGCGCGTCGCCGTCGTCGGCGCGGGCCCGGCCGGCCTGATCGCGGCCCACGACCTCAGACGCGCCGGCTACCAGGTGACGATCTTCGAGCGGGACGACCGTATCGGCGGCTGCCTGGTCTCCCGGATCCCCGACTACCGCCTGCCGCGACGGGTCGTCGAGCGCGACCTGTCGATCATCGAAGCCCTCGGGATCGAGACCCGCCTGGGCGTCGAGATCGGCCGCGACCTGGGGATCGACGAGCTGCGCCGCGACTTCGACGCGGTCCTGCTGCTGATCGGCTACGCGGGCGGCGTCGAGCTCCTCAAGACGACGGACGACTCGTTCGCGCGCTCGGCGCGCGACACGGTGTGGGTCGACCCCCACACCGCCGCCACGGCCCTCGACGGGGTCTTCGCCGGCGGAGACGCCGTCAGCGGTCCGAGCACCGTCATCCAGTCCCTCGGCTCCGGCCGCCGCGCGGCCGAGTCCGCGCTCCGCTTCCTCCAGGACCGCGACCTGCACGAGGACCGGGAGGGCCCGCTGCCCCCCCGCCTGCTCTGGACCCTCGAGATCGACGAAGCCGAGCGCCAGCGCCGCGTGCGCCAGCCGGTGATGCTGACGCCGCACAACGAGGCCATGGACCTGGACGAGGTCGCCGCCGAGAGCGAGCGCTGCCTCGACTGCGAATGCGGCCTGTGCGTGAAGGACTGCGAGTACCTGACCAAGTACTGCCAGTCGCCCCAGGAGCTGGCGCGCTCGGTGCTGCGCGGCATGGAGCACGAGGAGGTCAACAAGATGACCTACTCGTGCAACCTCTGCGAGCTCTGCAAGACGGTCTGTCCCGAGAACCTCGACACCGGCGAGATGATGCTCCTGGCCCGCAACCAGGCGGTGCAGGACCAGCACGGCCCGCGACCGGAGCACAAGGGCCCCATCAACTACTGGAAGGCCGGCGTCTCCCGGACCTTCACGCTGACGATGAACGAGCCCGGCCGCAAGCGCAGCAAGCGGATGTTCTTCACCGGCTGCGCCCTGCCCGTCATCTCCCCGCAGAACACCCTGTTCGCCTACGACCAGCTCCGCATGAACTATCCCGAGACGGGCGTGATCATGCGCTGCTGCGGCGCCCCGGTGGAGTTCCTCGGCCAGGAGGAGCAGTTCCACGGCACCATCGACCAGATCGTGCGGGACCTGGAGGCCAACGGCGCCGACGAGCTGGTGCCGGCCTGCCCCGACTGCGCCCACAGCCTGGCCCACGCGGTGCCCTCGGGCGTCAAGATCACGCCGCTGTGGCAGCTGCTGGAGGGTAAATGGGAGCCCGACAAGACGCGCGTCGGCGAGACGATCTCGATCCACGACTCCTGCAAGGCCCGCCACCGGCCGGGTCTCCACGACGCGGTGCGCACGCTGCTGAGCCAGAGCGGCGCCGAGATCTCCGACGTGGACTACAGCCGCGAGCTGGCCCGCTGCTGCGGCTTCGGCGGCATGATCTATCCGGTCGATCCGGAGCTGTCGCAGGCGGTCTCGCGCCGGCGCGGCGACGAATCCGAGCACCCGATGATCACCTACTGCGCCGGCTGTCGCATGGCGTTGAAGGGGGTCGGCAAGGACGCGATCCACATACTGGACTTCCTGCGGTCCCCCGACTGGAAGGCCACCGCCAAGAAGGCGCCCTCGGGACCGATCGTGCAGTACGCGAACCGGCTCCTGACCAAATGGAAGTTCAAGACGCTGCGGCCGCTGCGCGGGAAGCGGGGGGTGTGACATGACCGACCAGAGAGACACGATCACCGTCAACGGACAGCCGGTCGAGATCGAGCCCGGACGCCTGATGATCCACGTCCTGAGGGAGCAGGGGATCGAGGTCCCGACGCTCTGCCACGACGACCGTCTGAAGCCCTACGGCGGCTGCCGGCTCTGCGTGGTCGAGCGGCTGGACGGCCGGGGCGGGCTCTTCGCGGCCTGCTCCATGCCCGCGCAGGCGGGGATGGTCGTCGAGACCGACTCCGACCTGGTGCTCGAGTCGCGGCGGCAGCAGCTCCAGCTCCTGGCGCTCAACCACCGCATGGAATGTCCGGTCTGCGACCGCCACGGCGACTGCCGTTTCCAGGACCTGGTCTTCCGCTACGGCACCCCCGAGCAGGCCCTGCCCTTCGATCTCGTACGCCATCCCAGGGACGAGGTCTCGCAGGTGATCTCCCGCGATCCCGAGAAGTGCGTCCTCTGCGGCCGTTGCGTCCGCATCTGCGAGGAGGTGCAGGGCATCGCGGCGATCGGCATGATGCACCGCGGCCTGGAGGCCAAGGTCGGCACGCTGCTCGAACGCCAGCTCGACTGCGAGTTCTGCGGTCAGTGCGTGAACGACTGCCCGGTGGGCGCCCTCGTCGCGCGCCCCCACGTCGGCCAGGCGCCGGCCCACCTGCGCCACGCCGGCAACACCACCTGCGGCTACTGCAGCTGCGGCTGCCAGCTGCGCTGCGAGGTCTACGAGGGCCGCATCGAGCGGGTCGGCCTGGACGAGACGTCGATCCCGAATCACGGCAAGCTCTGCGCGAAGGGCTGGCTCGGCCAGGACGTCCACAACAGCGACGAGCGCCTGACGACGCCGCTGATCCGGCGCGACGGCGAACTCGTCGAGACGAGCTGGGACGAGGCGCTCGACGCCGCGGCCAAGGCCCTGGCGGCGGCGCGCGAATCCGACCGCGCGATCGTCGGACTGGGCAGCGCCCGGATGTCCACCGAAGACGCCTACCAGATGCAGTACTTCATGCGCGCCGTGCTCGGCTCGCCCCACGCTTGCGTCGGGGCCGTGGGCGGCCGTTCCGGACTCATCAACGGGTTGGCGCCCGCGACCGGGCGCCCCCGCTCGACGGCGGGCTTCGAGGACCTGGCGTCCGCCGATCTCGCCGTGGTGCTCAGGGCGGATCCGAGCCGCACTCATCCCCTGGTGAAGACGGAGCTGGTGCAGCGACTGCTCCAGCGCGACCAGCAGGTCGTGCTCGCCGCCTCGGTGACCGGCGGCCTGGAGCGTCACGTCACCAGCCACCTGCCGCTGGTGCCCGGGACCGAGGCCGCGCTGCTCGCCGGCGTCGGCCGGCGACTGCTCGAGACCGTGGACGCGCCGGCGGGATTCGAGGACTGGAGCCGCGGCGTCGCAGACCACACGCCGGAGCGGGTCGGCGAGATCACCGGTCTCGCACCGGCGGCGATCGAGGAACTCGCGGCCGCGATCGCCCGGGCCCGTTCGGTCGTCTTCGTCGTGGTCTGCAGCGTCGGGATTCCCGGCAGCGAGGCCGAGGTCGCCGGACTGGCGGCCACGCTCGTCTCGCTGCTCCCGCCGACGGAGGGCCAACGGAGCGGCGTCCTGCTGCTCGGGGAGAAGGCCAATACGCAGGGCGTGCTCGACGCCGGGCTCGACCGCAAGTTCCTGCCCGGCGCGCGGTCGGTCGACGACGCGCAGGCCCGGGCCGCCGTGGAAGCGGTCTGGGGGATGGCGCCGCCGGCCGAAAAGGGCTGGGCCATCTCGGAAACCATGACGCGGGCCGATGACGGCGAGGTCGGTCTGCTCTATCTCGTGGGGCAGAACCCGGAGACCGTCTGGCATCACCGCGAGCAGGCCCGCTCGATGATCGAGAACGCCGGGTTCGTCATCGCCCAGGACGCGTTTCTCACCGAGGCCGCCGCCATGGCCGACATCGTCCTGCCCGTCGCGATCCTCGCCGAGCGAAACGGCACGCTGGTCGGCGCCGACGGCGTCACCCGTCCGCTGCAGCACCTGCTCGACTCGCCGGGGAACGCGCCCCAGGACGGCCGGATCTTCGCCGAGCTGGCGCGGCGGATCGGCTCGAACGTGCCGGAGGACGACGAACTCGCGGCCCATCTCGAGGCGCTGGTGTGGACGCCGGCGGACGCTGGCCCGGTGGCGCCTCACGTCCCTTCGCCTCCGCAAGCGACTTCGCACCCGCCGGAGGGCGGCCTGCTCTTCGACATCACGCCCCAGTTGTTCCACTCCGGGTCGATGACCCGCCATTCGGAGCAGCTCAGTTCGCTGTCACCCTTCGATATCCTGAGGATCGCGCCGGCCGACGCCGCCCGGATAGGCATCGAGCCCGGCCAGAAGGTCCGCGTCGCCGCCGGCGGCAGAGAAGTGTTGCTCCGGGCCCGCATCGACAAGACGGTCCGACCGGGAACGGTCGCGTCCATCTGGAACGATGGCGAGGAGGGCGTCGGAGACCTGTTCGAGAACCTGGACCGTCCGGTCACGGTCGAGATCGGGAGGACGGAATGACGGAGCAGACGAAGGCCTGTCAGTGCGACTGTCACGAGCCGACCAGCGAGACTGAACGCTACGGTCGAGTCGACGAGGAATGGACCGAGCTCGACGACGAGACCCGCGGCTTCATCGACGACTGGATCGCCGGGAACCCCGGCCAGACCGAGCGGCTGATCCCGCTGCTGCACCAGGTGCAGGAGAAGATCGGCTACCTGCCGTTCCCCGTGCAGCAGTACGTGGCGCGGGCGCTCGGGCTCTCGCCCGAGCAGGTCTACGGCGTGGTGTCCTTCTACAACTTCTTCACGACCACGCCGCGCGGGCACTACCAGCTCAAGGTCTGCACCGGCACGGCCTGCTTCGTCAAGCGCTCCCAGCGACTCCTGGAGATCATGGAGGAGGAGCTGGACGTCGAACTCGGCGGCGTGACCGACGACCTGATGTTCAGCGTCGACGAAGTACGCTGCGTGGGCGCCTGCGGACTCGCTCCGGCCGTGATGGTCAACAGCGAAGTCCTGGGCAACGTGGCGCCCCATACGGTACCGAAGCTCCTCGGCCAGCTGCGCGAGAAGGCAGATGGCAAAACCGACAAGGACAACCCGGAGAATACCCGTGGCTAGTCTTCCCAGTACGGATATCGACACGCAGTGGGGCGTCGACGACCTCGCGCGGATCCGCGAGCGGCTCGCCGCCACCATCGAGGAACGTCGCTCGGCCCGGACCCCGGCCGAACAGCGGGAGATCCTGATCTGCGCCGGCGGCGCGTGCATCTCCTGCAACTCGCTGGACGTGGTCGAGGCCCTCGGCAAGGCGATCGCCGACGCCGGGCTCGAACGCACCGTGCGCACCGTCAACGTCGGCTGCATGGGACTCTGCGGCGAGGGCCCGCTGGTCATGATCAGCCCCGACGGCGTCTACTACCAGAACGTCACGGCCGAGAACGCGTCTCGGATCGTCACCGAGCACCTCGTCGACGGCGTCGTCTGCGCGGATCTCGAGATGAGCTGGGAGACCGGGGACGGCACGCGCCTGTCGAGCCGCGACATCCCCTTCTTCGCCCGCCAGGAGAAGATCGTCCTGCGCAACAGCGGACTGATCGATCCCATGTCCATCGAGGAGTACGTCGCGGCCGACGGTTACCGGGCGCTGGCCGAGGCGCTGGCCGAGAACAATCCCGAGAAGATCCTCGACGACATCAAGATCAGCGGCCTGCGGGGCCGCGGCGGCGCCGGCTTCCCCTCCGGCTACAAGTGGGAGTTCGTCCGCAACGCGCCCGGCGACGTCCGCTACATCGCCTGCAACGCGGACGAGGGCGACCCGGGCGCCTTCATGGACCGCAGCATCCTCGAGGGCGACCCGCATTCGGTGCTCGAGGGCATGACCGTGGCCGGTTTCGTGGTCGGGGCGCAGCAGGGCTACGTCTACGTCCGCGCCGAGTACCCCCTGGCCATCGAGCGGCTCCAGAAGGCGATCGAGGACGCCCGGCGGCACGGCCTGCTCGGGCGGGACATCCTCGGCTTCGGCTTCGACTTCGACATCGAGATCCGGATCGGCGCCGGCGCCTTCGTCTGCGGCGAGGAGACCGCGCTCATGCACTCCATCGAGGGCAAGCGCGGCTGTCCGCGCACGCGCCCGCCCTTCCCCGCCCAGCAGGGCCTGTGGAAGAAGCCGACGCTGCTGAACAACGTGGAGACCTGGGCCAACGTCCCCGCGATCCTGCTCAGGGGCGCCGCCTGGTTCGCCGGCATCGGCACCGACCGCAGCAAGGGGACCAAGGTCTTCGCGCTGGCCGGCAGCGTGCGCCACACGGGGCTGGTCGAGGTCCCCATGGGCGCCACCCTCGGCGAGGTCGTCCACGAGATCGGCGGCGGCGTGAACTCCAAGCTGCCGTTCAAGGCGGCGCAGTCGGGCGGCCCGTCCGGCGGCTGCGTGCCGGCGGAGTTCGCCGACGTGCCCATCGACTACGAGTCCCTGCAGGAGCTCGGCGCGATCATGGGCTCCGGCGGCCTGGTCGTGCTGGACGACAGCACCTGCATGGTGGAACTGGCCCGTTTCTTCATCGAGTTCCTCGTCGACGAGTCCTGCGGCAAGTGCCCCCCCTGCCGGATCGGCAACCGGGTGATGCTCAACATCCTCTCCGCCATCACGCGCGGCGAGGGCAAGCCCGAGGACCTGCAGACCCTCGAGCACCTCGGCGAGCACATCCAGAAGACCTCGCTCTGCGGCCTGGGCCAGACAGCGCCCAACGCCGTCCTCTCGACCCTCCGTCACTTCCGCGGGGAGTACGAGGCCCACATCGAGGCGCAGCGCTGTCCGGCCCTGTCCTGCAAGCCTCTGATCTCGTATTATATTGACCCGAGCAAGTGCACGGCCTGCCTGCTCTGCTCCAAGAACTGTCCGGCGCAGGCCATCGAAGGCGGCAAGAAGCAGATCCACGTCATCGACCAGGCGAAGTGCGACGGCTGCGGCGTCTGCTTCGAGGTCTGCCCCGACAAGTTCGAGGCCGTGGTGAAGATCTCCGGCGAGCCGGTCCCCGATCCCCTGCCGATGTCCGAGAGGGCGTACGTCAAGGGTGGCAAGAAGACCTAGGCGCCACCCGGCGGCAGGACGGCGGAGACTCGGCCCGCGCCACGCGAGGGTCGATACCGACATGACGTTCCAACGCGCCCTGTGGACCCGCGTGGTCCACCAAGACATTCCCGTCTACATCCAGCCGGACCATCCCCACTGGTTCGTCCCCAACACCGCCGGCGACCGGCTGCTCGAACGGCTGGACCGCGACCCGTCGGCCCGCGTGAGCACCGACGAGGCGCGCTTCCTGGCCCGGCTGCCGGAGGTCGCCGCGGCCGACCGGCCCTACCCCGGCCGCGCGGCCTTCCTCGACACCGAACGGCTCCACGAGCTCTGGTTCCACGTCACCGACCGCTGCGACCTGGCCTGCCGCCACTGCCTGTTCAGCTGCGGCCCGAAGGACGCCCCGGAGATGCCGGCCGAGCGCATCCTCGACCTGGCGGGCCAGGCCCACCGGCTCGGGACGCGGGTCTTCGCCCTGACCGGCGGCGAGCCCCTGGTGCACCGGGAATGCCACCGCGTCATCGAGGGGCTCCTCGAGCTGCCCGGCAGCAACGTGGTGATCCTGAGCAACGGCATGTCGCTCCGCGATCACGCCGAATTCCTCGGCCGCCTGCCGAAGTCGCGCCTGCACTGGCAGATCAGCGTGGACGGGACCGAGGACAGCCACGACCGCCTGCGGGGCCGCGGCTCGTATCGCAAGCTGCTGGACCAGGTCGCCTGGCTGCGCGAGGAGGACTGGCCCTTCACCGTCTCCACCTGCATCGAGCGCGGCAACGCCAGCGAGCTGACGGATCTCGTGGAGACGGCGTCGGAGATGGGGGCCTCGGCCCTGCACCTGATGTGGTACTTCGTCCGGGGCCGGGGACGCCGCACGGAGATGCCGGACAACGACCTGATCGCGCAATCCCTCATCGAGGCCGTCGCGCGGGCCGAGGCGCTGGGGATCCACATCGACAACCTCGACGCGGTGCGCAGCCGCGTCTTCGCCCCCGCGGGCACCAAGCACGACGGCTCGTCGAGCGGCTGGCACTCCCTGGCGATCGGACCGGACGACCGGATCTACCCCTCCCCCGCCCTGATCGGCGTCGAGGATCTCGCGACCGGGATCGACGACGACCTCGCGACCGCCTGGCGGACGAGCGACACGCTCGCGCTGCTGCGGGCGACCAGCGTGGCGGACGACGACTCGCCCCTGCGCTTCCTGCTCGGCGGCGGCGACAGCGACCACAGCTACATGCACGCGGGCAGCTTCTCCGGGAACGACCCCTACCTGCCGCTCCACGGCACCCTCGCCCTCTGGTCCATCGCCCGCTTCGCCCGCCGCCAGCGGGACGAGGGACCGCCGCGGCTGCGCGCCAAGATGGGCGACCTGCTCGAGACCTGCTCCGTCGAGGGCGAGGTGGCGCTGACCCACAGCAACTGCGTGCTCTCCCTGAGCGGCGAGGACGGCACCGCGGCGGTGGGCCGCTTCTACGCGGAGGCGGTCGAGAACACCAGGGAGGACATCCTCAATCCCGTCGGCTACGACGCCGCGGCCGTCGCGCACATACCCCCCGAGGGACGGGTGCGCGGCTACGGCTGCGGCAGCCCCGTGCTCGACGCCGGCCTGGCCCCGGGCGAGCGCGTCGTGGACCTGGGCTCCGGCATGGGCGTGGAGTGCTTCATCGCCGCCAAGCAGGTCGGCCCCCGCGGAGGGGTCGTCGGCGTCGACATGCTCGATCCCATGCTCGAACGGGCCGACCGGACCGCCGAGGGCGTGCGCAGGAACCTCGGCTACGACAACGTCCGCTTCGTGAAGGGCCTGCTCGAGGATCTGCCCCTGGACGACGGCGGCACGGACGTGGTGCTCTCCAACTGCGTGCTCAACCTCTCCCACGACAAGCGGCGGCTCTTCGACGAGATCGTGCGGATCCTGCGGCCCGGCGGGCGGCTGGTCGTCTCGGACGTGGTCTGCGAGACCGATCCCGGACCGGCCATCCGCAACGACGAGGTCCTGGTGGGCGAATGCCTCGGCGGCGCGCTGACCCAGCGCGACCTCTTCGGCCTGCTCGACGAGGCGGGACTGGTGGGCGCCGAGGTGATCAAGCGCTTCCCCTACCGGGAGGTGGGCGGCCACCGCTTCTACTCGATGACCTTCTCGGCGCGCCGGCCCGCCGCCCGCGAGACGCGGCGCGTGATCTACCGGGGCCCCTTCCGGAGCCTGGTCGCCGCCGACGGCACGCTGCTGCCGGCCGGCGAGAGCGTCGTGCTGGACGCCGAGGACGCCGAAAGTCTCAGCGAGCAGGTCTTCGTGCTCGACGACGAGGGCGCCGTCGTCAACCAGGATCTCGGACAGGGCGCCTGCTGCACGCCGTCAGACCCCGGCGACGACTCGTGCTGCGGTTCCGCCGAGCTGGAGACGGTCTCCTGCTGCGGCCCCGAGCCGGCCCCCGTCGGGCAGACCTTCGTCGACCTGCAGGTCCTGAGTCCCGTCCCGACCCCGGTCCCGCCCGCCAAGGAGGAGTCGGGCTGCATGATCTGCGGCGTCGAGCTGGAGTACTCGGCCCGGGAGCGCCGCCGCACCTGCCACTACTGCAACGAGCGGTACACCTCGGCGATGGTCTGCCCGGAGGGTCATTTCGTCTGCGACGTCTGCCACGCCGCCGGCGCACGCGCCGTCATCGAGCGCACCTGCCTCGCCAGCGTCGAGACCGACATGGTGGAGCTGCTCCACCGCGTCCGCTCCCACGCGTCGGTCTCCATGCACGGCCCCGAACACCACGCGCTCGTGCCCGGCGTGATCCTGGCCGCGTGCCGCAACGCGGGCGCTCCCGTCAGCGACGAGCAGATCCTCTCGGGCATCCGTCGCGGCAGCAAGATCCAGGGCGGCGCCTGCGGCTATCTCGGGATCTGCGGCGCCGCGGCCGGGGCGGGAGCCGCGTTCTCCGTGCTCCTGGAGGCCACCCCGCGCCGGGGTCCGCAGCGCAGCCAGGCGCTGTCGTTCACGGCGGGGATCATGGAGCGGATCGCCGGCTTCGAGGCGGCGCGATGCTGTCAGAGGGAATGCTACGTGGCGCTCGGCTATGCCGCCGAGGTCCTGCCGGAGCTGGCGGACGTCACGCCTCGGGCCGAGATCGACGGAAGCTGCATCCAGGCCGACGGGAACGCGGACTGCATCGGCGAGACCTGCCCGCTGCATCCGGCCCATCCGGCCCACCGGGCCGGGACCGCAAAGGCGGACGACCTGAATCGGCCATCCGCCTGATCGTCATTTCAATGGGGTAGCTAGGCTCTGTCTGGAAGCCCTCGGACCGAGCCAGGGACGCCGATTCGAACCGAGATCGAGGCGCGACCCGCAGCCGTAGCCGTAGCTACGGCGAGGATTCGCAACGAAGAGCTCGGGGCGAAGCGGCGTTCATGGCGACGGGAGAGGGCTTTCTGACAGAGCCTAGCTGCCCTGGATGTAGTCCTCGAGGCGGTCGATCATGAACGCCTGCACGTCGATGATCTCCTTGACCACGTCGCCGATGGAGACGAGCCCCACCAGACGGTCGTCCTCGACCACGGGCAGGTGGCGGGCGTGCTTCTGGGTCATGAGGGCCATGCATTCCTGGGTCGTCTGCTCGGGCTTCACGCAGATCACCTTCGAGCTCATGATCTCTCGGATGCGGGTGTCCTTGGAGCAGCGGTCCTCCAGGATCACCTTGCGGGCGTAGTCGCGCTCGCTGAAGATGCCGGCGACGTGATCGTCCTCCACGACGACCAACGCTCCCACGTTCTTGTCGGCCATGAGATGGAGAGCGTCGAAAACGGTCTCGTCCGGAGCGATGGTCCAGACGTCCTTGCCTTTGGTGCTCAAGAGCTGCGCGACCGACGTCATGCGGGGTCTCCTTGGGGTTCTGTTGAAACGATGGAAGATGACAGTTAATGTTGACTTACTTCGACACCGTCTGTCAAGTCTGAACAGCCGTTCGACTCCCTTTCACGGGTCAATCCGCCTGCCGCAACACCTTCACCAGCGTCCCCCAGGACGGCGCCGCGCCGTGCATCAGGATGCCCACCCGGAACAGCTTGCCCGCCATGCGCGTCAGGCCGTAGATCGTCGTGATCATCAGGAACCACGACAGCAGGATCTGCCAGAGCGGCGGCGTCTCCAGGCAGACCCGCATGAACATCAGGATGGGCGTGAAGAACGGGATCAGGCTGAGCACCGTGGCCAGCGTCCCGCCCGGGTCCATCATCACCAGCGTGAGCAGCATCATGGGGATGATCACGAACATGGCGATGGGCGTGGCGAACTGCTGCGACTCCTGCACCGTGTTGCAGAGCGAGCCGACGCCCGCGTAGAGCGTCGAGAACAGCAGGAAGCCCAGCAGGAAGAAGATCACGAAGGAGGCCAGCATCAGGGGCGTCAGGAAGGTGGCGTCGAGGTTGAAGCCGCCGATGGCCACGCCGCGGGTCGAGAGGCCCACGATGGCCAGGGTCCAGATGGCGACCTGGGTCAGGCCCGCGCCGCCGATGGCCAGGATCTTGCCCTGCATCAGGCGCGAGGCCGGCACGCTGGACAGGATCACCTCGACCACCCGCGAGCTCTTCTCCTCGATGACGCCGGTCAGGGTCTGCTGGCCGTACACCAGCACCATCATGTAGAGGATCATGATCAGGGTGAAGGCCACCGCGAAGACGCCGTCGTCGTCGCGCGAGGTCGCCTCCCCCTGCTCGCTGACCGACAGGGTGGTCCAGCTCGGCCAGCCGGTCAGGTAGGTCCGCAGGCTGTCGGGCACGCCCGCGCTCTCGGAGCGGTAGTGCCGCAGCACCCGGCCGAGGGGACGCTCGATCATCTCGCGGATGAAGGACGAGGAGACCGAATTGCTGTAGAAGACGGCCTCGGGCTCCGTGACGAAATCGGCCCCGATCACGACGCCGGCGTCCAGTTCCTCGGCGACGATGCGGGCGGTCAGGTCCTCGATGGCGGCGTCGAGCCCCTCGGTCGGCACGGCCAGGGGGACCAGCGTGGCCTTGAAGCGCTCGCGGTCGGCCATGGAATCGCGCAGCGCGGGGTAGATGCGTCCCGAAGGATCGATCACGCCGATGGTCCGCTCGGCGTCGACGTTCTCCATGGTCAGCATGGGAATGATCATCACCAGCGACATCATCAGCGGAATCAGCACCGTGCCGATGATGAAGCCCTTGCTGCGGACGCGCTCCAGGTACTCGCGGCGGATGATGGCAATGGTCTTGCTCATGACGCCACCCCCTCTCCCGAGCCGGCTCGTCGACGACGGACGGCGGTCAGGAAGATCTCCTGCAGACTGGGCCGGTTGGCCGAGAAGAGCGACAGGGGACCGACCTCGCGCAGGCGGCCGAGCAGGGCGTCCGGGTCGGCGCCCTCGCGCAGGGTCAGGCGCCAGCCCTCGCCGTCGGCCTCGCGCTGGGTCACGTCGGGCATGGTCAGGGGCGGCTCGGCGCCGTCGGCGAAGACCACGCGCACCGAGCGCAGCGGGAAGTCCGACCGCACCTGGTCGAGGCTGCCGTCGAGGATCTTGCGGCCGCCCTCGATCAGGCAGATGGCGTCGCAGAGCTGCTCCGCCTCGGCCAGCATGTGGGTCGAGAAGATGATCGTGCAGCCGCGCGCGTTCTCCGCGCGGATGATGTCGCGCAGCAGCTCGATGTTCAGGGGGTCGAGCCCGCTGAAGGGCTCGTCCAGGATCACCAGGTCGGGCTCGAACAGGAAGGTGGCGGCGAACTGCACCTTCTGCTGCATGCCCTTGGACAGGGCGTCGACCTTCTTGTCCTTCCAGTCGCCCAGCTCCATGCGGTCGAGCCAGGTCTCGGCCAGCTCCCGCGCGCGCTTGCGGGGAACGGACTTGAGCTCCGCCAGGAAGGCGAGCTGCTCCACGCACTTCATCTTGCGGTAGAGGCCGCGCTCCTCGGGCAGGTAGCCGATGCGGTCGAGCAGTTCGCGGGTCAGCGGACGGCCGTCGAAGAGGATCTCCCCCTCGTCGGGCGGCACGATGTCCATGATGCTGCGGATGGTGGTGGTCTTGCCCGCGCCGTTGGGGCCCAGGAAGCCGTAGATGGCGCCGCGGGGGATGTCCAGCGAGACGTCGTCCACGGCCCTCACCTGACCGTAGCTCTTGCCGATGTGCCGCAGGCTCAGGACCACGCCGTGGGGGGCGGTGTCGAACGACCGTGCCATGCTCGTCCTTTCGTCGTGTCGGAGGGCTCGGGGCCGGGAGAGCATAGGACTCCCCGCGGGACGACGCAAGAACGAGACGTGGCGGGCCGATGTTGCATCCCGGGCATAAAAAAAACCCGGGACTCCCCCCGCCGAGAGTCCCGAGTCGACCGCCAGTCGCCGCGAGCGGCGAACCGGCAGAAGAGAGCCCGTTATCGATCCTCGATCATGGCGCTGCCCAGGTGCCTGTCCACGAAGTGCGTCGTACGTTCCGGGAAGGGACCTGTTCGGGAACTCCGATGGCGAAGACCGCGGGCTGTATGCCGCAAATCGGTCGCAACCGATTCCGATGTCTGCAGGAGATCGTAGCCGAAGAAAATCACGATACGGTCACGAAACGATGTCATTTCATCGAAGAAGCGGGTGCCGCACAAAAAAAGACTCGGGACGACCCCCGCCGGTAATCCCGAGTCAAGGAACCCAGCTGTGAGCCTTAGCTCGTTGCCCGGTCCCTGCGTTGTCGGGAGGTCGGCGTCGGACGACGCGCCTCCCTTGTCGAACGGTCCGGGCCGGTGTGCGATGACGACCCGGTAAGGAAACTCGTACCTGAAACGTTAGCCCCCGAGTATCACGAAGCTATCACGAGGACATCATAAATGCGCGACACTGACGACGATGTCCGTGTCGGGGTGGATGACCTACCGAAATACAATTAGATACGTGACAGGATCGTGATATTCTGATGCGATCATTAGTTGCGTAACAGGAGAGGTGATCGAGTGACGACGAGTCAGCCGAGTCGACGCGTGCTGCTCGTGGAGGACGACTGCGACCTGACCGAGGTCGTCACGCTCCACCTGCAGAACGAGGGATACGAAGTGGTCGCGACCCACGACGGCCGCACGGGTCTGACCGCCTTCGCGTCCGGCGCCTGGACCGCCGTGCTGCTCGACTGGATGCTGCCGGGCCTGTCCGGGCTGGACGTCCTGCGCGAGATCCGCGAGCAGGACCGCCAGATCCCGGTGCTCATGCTGACCGCCCGGGGCGAGGAGGCCGACAAGGTCCTGGGCCTCGAGCTGGGCTGCGACGACTACATGACCAAGCCCTTCAGCCTGCGCGAGCTGACCGCGCGGCTGAACGCCTTGCAGCGTCGCCAGGAACTGGCCCGGGAGATCGCCCAGGGCTCGCACGAGGACCGGGTCCTCGACTTCGGCGACATGGAGATCGATCACGCCAAGCGCAAGGTGGTCGTCCGCGGCGAGGCCGTGCGGCTCACGCTCAAGGAATACGACCTCCTGTACACCCTGGCGTCGCACCCCGGCCGCACCTGGTCGCGCAGCCAGCTGCTGAACTCGGTGTGGGACCAGGACTCGGACGTCTACGAGCACACGGTCAATTCGCACGTCAATCGGTTGCGCGGCAAGATCGAGGCGAATCCGAACCGACCCCGGTACATCCTGACGGTCTGGGGCATCGGGTACCGTTTCACGGACGACTACTAGCACCTGCGGGGATCAATGGCCGACCTGGGCATCCACAAGACGCTGCACTTCAGGATCACGCTGGTGTTCCTGGCCCTGCTGGTGCTGCTCTTCGCCGGCTACTACGCCTGGGTGGAGCATACCCTCTACCAGGCGAGCTGGGCCCCCGGCGAGGAGGACTGGTACGCGGAGCGCCAGGACGCCGAGGCGGACAGCCTGGCCGTCCTGATCGCCGTCGACCCCGCCGCGGCCGCCGACGTGCTCACCGACTACGGCCGCACGATCGCCGACTTCGACGCCGAGCTGGCGGCGGTGGACGCCGAGGGCGCCGTGTTCGCCTCCACCCGGCCCGACAGCCTGACCCGCGTGCTGCGCTTCGTCGATCCGACGCTGCTGGCGGACATGTCGAGCGGGGACTGGGACTTCTCCACCTACCCCGAGCCCTACGACATGGACGACTTCGTCAACCGCATCACCGACGTGGACCGGTTCGACGCCGACGGGGACGGCGCCGCGGAGGGCTGGCTGGTCTCGAGCTTCAAGCCGCTGCAGGTCAGCACCGTCGACCTCGAGGACGAGGACCGCATCCGCCGGCTCCGAGGCGTGGCCGCCATCCTGATCTTCGCCTGCCTGAGCGGCGCGCTCATCATGGCCTGGGTCAGCCGGCGCATCAGCGCCCTGTCGCGGGACATGGCGGCCTTCCGCGAGGGCGACTACACGCACCGCGCCAGCGAGGGCGACGGCGACGAGATCGCGACCCTCGGCGCCGACTTCAACCGCATGGCCGAGCGTCTCAACGACGTCATCGCGCGCCTGAAGGAATCGGAGGCGTACCGCAAGCGGCTCGTGGCGAACATCTCCCACGACCTGCGCACGCCCATGGCCAGCCTGCGCGGCCACGTGGAGACCCTCACCCTGCACGGGGACGACCTGACCCCCGAGACCCGCGAGAGGTCGCTGCAGACCATCGCGTCCAACACCGACAACCTCGAGGCGCTGATCGAGCGGCTCTTCGAGCTGACCTACCTGGAGAGCGGGCGCGCGGAGTATCGCCGCGAGGCGTTCTCCGTGGTGGAACTGGCCCACGAGGTGCTGGCCCGTTGCGAGACGCGGGCCGACGAGTCGGGCGTCACGCTGCACAGCGACATCGACGACCACACGCCTCTGGTCGACGCCGACCCCCTGCGCATCGGACAGGTGCTGCAGAACCTGGTGGAGAACGCCATCAAGTTCAACCGCGAGGGCGGCGAGGTCCACCTGCGGATCGCGCCCCGCGACGGCGTCGTGGACCTGGAGGTGCGCGACACGGGCATCGGCATCGCCTCGGAGGACCTGCCCCACGTCTTCGAACGCTTCTACACGGCCGAGAAGAGCCGCACCGACAAGGGTGCGGGGCTCGGACTGGCCATCGCCCACCGCATCGTCAAGGGCCACGGCGGCGTCCTGACCGTCGAGAGCCGCGAAGGCGCCGGCACGGCCTTCCGCTTCAGCCTGCCGACGGGCGAGCTGGAGGACTGAGCTTTTTTCTAAGCTCGGCGCAGTTCCCTCGCCACCACCAGACCGCCCGCCAGCGCCAGCGCCAGCAGGGGCCAGGCCGCGCCCGGTCCCGCCAGCAGCCACTTGCCGACGCCGAAGGTCAGGCCGTAGACCAGGGCCACGCCGCCGAGCCAGGGCCACGCCACCGCGACGCCCAGGCCGTCGCCGGCGGGCGCGTCCGGACCGGCGACCGGTCCCCAGGCGCCGCCCGGCCGCACCTTGCGGTGGAAGGCGCGCAGGCGGTCCTTGTCGACGGGGCGGGTCAGGAACGTGGCCGCCACCCAGACGATCACCGTCACGGGCACCAGCACCAGCGCCTTGTGGTGGGTCTCCAGCGCCAGGTCGCCGAGGCGGACGGGCGTGGCGAAGAGCGCGTACTCCGCGCCGCTCTGGATCTTCGCGACCACCTCGAAGGCCGCGGCCACCACCACCGACGTGGCCAGGGCCGCGATCTCGCTCCAGGCGTTGAGGCGCCACCAGAACCAGCGCAGGATCAGCACCGGCCCGATGCCCGCGCCCATGGCCCACACGAAGAGCCAGGCCTTGCCGATCGACGTCAGCGACAGGGCCACCCACACCGCCAGGCCCAGCAGGACCGCCACGCAGACCTTGGCCGCGAGCACCGTCTCCCGTTCGCCCGCCTCGGGCCGCAGGAAGCGCCGGTACAGGTCGTTGACCAGGTAGCTGGCGCCCCAGTTCAGGTGCGTGTCGATGGTCGACATGAAGGCCGCGAAGAAGGACACCAGCAGCACGCCCAGCAGTCCCGGCCCGAGCACCTCCAGCATGACCAGCGGGTAGGCGGCCTCCTCGCTGACGCCCTCGGGCACCGTCGGCACCAGCACCAGGGAGCAGAGGGCGACGATGATCCAGGGCCAGTAGCGCACCGCGTTGACGGCGACGACGTACCAGAGGGTCGCGGCGCGGGCGTGGCGCTCGTCGCGGGCGGCGGCCATGCGCTGGATCAGGTAGCCGCCGCCGTCGGCGTTGTGGCTGGCCCACCACATCACCGTCACGAAGATCGCGAACTTGAAGAGGTCCGAGTCGAGGCCCGTCCCCCCGCCGGGAACGAAGGCCAGGGTGCCGTCGGTGAACAGGGGCGTCTCGGCGATCCGCTCGCGCAGTCCGTCAAGGCCGCCCACGCGGCCCAGCGCCGACACGGCCAGGGCGATCGAGCCCGCCATGGCCAGCACGAACTGGATCACGTCGGTCACCACCACGCCCCAGAAGCCGGCCAGCAGGGCGTAGCTCAGGGCCAGGGCCGCACCCGCGGGGATCGCCACCTCGCGCGGGATGTCCAGCACCATCTCGGCGACGGTGCCCAGCCCCAGGAACACCCAGCCCATGACGATCAGGTTGTAGAGGATCGCGAAGTAGCCGGCCTTGAAGCCGCGCAGGAAGGCGGCGGGACGGCCGGAGTAGCGCATCTCGATCAGCTCGTTGTCGGTCAGCACGCCGGCGCGGCGCCAGAAGCGCGAGAAGAGGAAGACCGCCAGCACCTGGGCCATCACGTAGTGCCAGCCGAACCAGTTGAACCAGATGCCGTCGTGGCGCACGAAGCCGGTGACCGCCAGGGGCGTGTCGGCCGCGAAGGTGGTGGCCACCATGCTGGTGCCCAGCACCCACCAGGGCAGGGAGCGGCCGGCCAGGAAATACTGGCCGGCGGACGCGGAGGCCCGGCGCCTGAAGGCCAGGCCCAGGGTCACGGTGACGGCGACATAGAGCGCGACGACCGCCCAGTCGGCGGCATGGAGCTGGGACACGCGGTCTCCTGGATGAAGGTCTGTGGCCGCAGGATCGCGGAACCAGTATCGGTCAGGCCACCGGCGCTGGCGAGGGAAAACCCTTGGGGGGCTGGCACGCGGACGGCCCGATGTGATAGGGTGGGGCCGTCGCCCTCGAACCCGCACGAGGAAGGTTGACATGACATCGGGCGCCCCCCGCCGGCGCCTCCGACGCTGGAACATCCTCACCGGTTCGATCGTCCTGCTCGCCCTGGTCGCGCTCTGCCTCGCCCACGACGGACTGCGCGCACGTCTGCGCCACGCGATCGGAATGGGGCCGCCCCCGGCCCTGGCCGGCCACTGGGGCACCCTGCGGGACGCCTCCCCCCACGCCCACCTCACCGCCTTACAGCGCGCGGACATCGCACGCCTGGAGAGCCTCGGCTACACCGGCGCCACCCGCCTGTCGGCGGGCCGCTCCGGCCTGACCGCCCTCGATCCCGAACGGGCCAGTCCGGGTCTGCGCCTGGTCGTCTCGGGCCACGCCCCGCGCGCGGCCCTGATGACCCGCGAGGGCGAAACGGTCCACGCCTGGAGCTACGCCTACGAGGACGTCTACGAGGCCCTGCCCGGCGCCTTCCTGCCGCCGGCCTCCGCGACCGGCTGCTGGCGCCGCGTGCGCCTGCTGTCCGACGGGGGCCTGCTCGCCATCTTCGAGGGGCACGCCCTGATCCGCCTGGATCGCGACTCGCGTCTGCTCTGGAGCTACGCGGGCCGTTGCCATCACGACCTGGATCTCGAGCCGGACGGCGGCATCTGGGTGCTGACGCGCCGCGCCGACGTGGTGCCGCGGCTGCATCCCGACGATCCGGTCCTGCTGGATTCGGCGACCCGCCTCGACCCGGAGGGCCGGGCGTTGCGGCACATCCCCCTGCTGGAGGCCTTCGAACGCTCGGCCTTCGCGCACCTGCTGCCGGCGCCGCCGGCCGCGGGCGACCTCTTCCACACCAACACGCTCGAGCGGCTGGACGGACGCCGGCCGACCGGTTGCCCGCCTTCCGCGCCGGGAACCTGCTGCTGTCCATCCGGGAGCTGGACGCGCTCGCCGTGCTGGATCCCGAGCGGGAGGAGATCGTCTGGGCCGCGCGGGGGCCCTGGGCGCGCCAGCACGAGCCTACCGTCCTGGACGACGGGCGGCTGCTCCTGTTCGACAACCGCGGCGCCGGTCCGGGACGCTCGCGGGTCCTGGAGATCGATCCGATCGGCCTCGAGATCCTCTGGTCCTTCGCCGGCCCCGCCGCCTCGCCCCTGGATTCGGAGACCTGCGGCGTGGCGCGACGGCTGGCCAACGGGAACACGCTGGTGGTCGAATCCGACGGCGGCCGCGCCCTGGAGGCGACCCGCGACGGACGGGTGGTCTGGGAATGGTACAACCCGCACCGGGCCGGCGAGCGGAACGAGCTCATCGCCGCCGTCCTGGACATGGAGGTGTTGCCGGCCGACTACGCGCCCGCCTGGCTGGACCCGCCGCCGGGCGAGTTGCATGCGCACCGCCCGAGGTGATATAATACCCTACGTGATGATGTATGATTCGCCGGCTTCGCTCCGAGGCCGGCTCACCCCGGAGCCCGGGAGCTTCGCCCGCGACGGGTCGCAGTCTCCCCCGCGGAGGTCGCCATGCGCTTCAAGTCAACGATCCTGATCGTCCTGCTGCTCGCCGTCGTCACGGCCCGGGCCGACGTGCTGATCAACGAGGTCGACGCCGACACCGAGAGCACCGACGTGCTGGAGTTCGTCGAGCTCTTCGGCGACCCCCTGACGTCCCTGGACGGCCTGGTGGTGGTCTTCTACAACGGCAGCGGCGACGTCGTCTACGACGCCTTCGACCTGGACGGCTTCGCCCTCGACGGCGACGGCTTCTTCCTGCTGGGCAACGCCGGCGTCGTGCCGACGCCGTCGATCATCTTCCCCTCCAACGGCCTGCAGAACGGGGCCGACGCCGTGGCCCTCTACGCCGGCGACGCGGCCGACTTCCCGAACGGGACGCCCGTCACCACGGCCGGCCTGCTCGACGCGGTGGTCTACGACACCAACGACGCCGACGATCCCGGCCTGCTGGTCCTGCTGGATACGGGCCAGCCCCAGCTCAACGAGGACGCCGGCGGCGACAAGGACGTGCACGCCAACATGCGCTGTCCCGACGGCGCGGGCGGCGCACGCGTCACCTCCGCCTTCTACCAGTTCACGGCCTCGCCGGGCGAGAGCAACAACCACGCCTGCGAGCCGGTGGCCGACGAGGACCTGAGCTGGAGCGGAGTCAAGTCGATGTACAGGTAGGCGCGCCCCACGGACGCATGGCATTCCGATCGACCGACCCGGCGGGGTCGGTCGATCGCGTCCCGGCACGTTCGTCCTAGGCGGGCACCAGACCCAACGCCGACGGCAGATCCGGGGCGATGTCGAGGAACTGGTCCAGGTTCAGCAGCTTGAGCACGTGGCTGACCGAGCGCACCGGCGCCGCGAAGACCACCGCCCCTCCCGTCGCCTTGAATTCCTCGCTGATGACCAGGAAGCTGCCCAGTCCGCTCGAGGACACGAAGCTCACGTCCGCCAGCGAGATGATCAGGCGGTCGCGGCCGGCGAGTCGCTGGCGGGCGCATTCCTCGCGCAGCTCCTGGGCGGCCGCGGCGTCGATGCGCCCCTTGACGAAGAGCACCGGCTCGCCGTACCGCTCCTGATCGAGTTCGAAGTTCATGGGGCTAGACATGTGTTGCCTCCGCGTTGGCGCCGCTCAGCAGCGCGTTGAATCTGACCAGATAGAGGTTCCCCGCCCCCGTCCCGGCCAGATACGTCTTGTGACTGACGAGCTTGTCGACGATGAGGAGTCCGAGACCGCGTCCCTTCAGGCGTTCCACGCGGTCGCCCAGATCGGGCGGCGTCCAGTCCTCGGGATCGAAGGGTGTCCCGCGGTCGCGGATCAGGAAGTGGCCGCAGCGTCGATCGGAGCCCTCGCCCTCCTCGACACGCCACCAGATGTCCAGGCCGCGCCGGTTCCCCTCGTAGGTGTAGCCGTGTTCGATGATGTTGGCGCAGAGCTCGTAGAGACCCGTCTCCACCAGTTCGATCTCCTCGTCGGGAATGCAGGCCGGCGGGAAGACGTCGCGCAGCCAGGCGCCGATGTCCTCCAGACGCTCCATCTCGGGTGGGAGCTTCACGTGCGGCGCGTCGGCCATGGCATCCTTCAACTCCTGGTCGGAGCCGAAGGCCGCGAGGTCGTCGGCGAGACGCCGGTGGGCCGCGCCTTCCCGGCTGACGGCCAGCAGCGTGAGATCGTCGCTCTGGGGCCGGTCCCCCGTCCAGGCCCGGACGACCTGCTGGAGGGCGGTCAGCACCGTGCGGCGGCCGTGGACCGCCTCGCGCTTCAGGATCTCCGCGACCCGCTCGAAGCCGAGTTCCTCCTCGGTCTGTTCGTGGGGCGCCTCGTTGAGGCCGTCGGTGTACTGGAGCACGAAATCGCCCGGGGCCAGCTCCAGCGTGCGGTCCTCGAGCGTGCCGGCCAGGAGACCGCCGCGCATGGCGCCGATGGGGATGCCCTTCGTCTCGTAGGTCTCCACCGCGCCGTCGGCCGCGCGGCACACCATCAGCGGGCTGTGGGCGGCCGAGGCGTAGGTCAGGACGCCGGCGTCGGCGTCGAGGATGCCGTAGAAGGCCGTCACGAAGACGCCCGGGGCGAGCTGGTCCTGCAGGCCCTCCTCCAGGCCCACCAGCAGATCCCTGGGCGAGGCGTGGCGGTCGCGCAGCGAGCGGATCAGCACCGCGAGCATCGACGTGACCAGGCAGCCGCCCAGACCCTTGCCCGCCACGTCGGCGATGATGCAGCCGTGGCGGCCGTCGGGCAGCTCGAAGATGTCGAAGTAGTCGCCGCCCACCTCGGCCGCGGCCATGTAGGCGCCCTCGATCACGAAGTCGCCCACGCTGGTGTAGCTGTCGGGAAGCAGGGACTGCTGGATGTCCTGGGCCAGGTCCATCTCGTGGGCCAGGCGCTCCTTCTCCACCAGGTCGCGCTGCGAGGCCCGGATGCGGGCGGCCATCTCGTCCACCGTGTCCGCCAGCAGGCCGAGCTCGGTGCGGTCCCGCAGATGCATGGGCCTGTCCAGCTCGCCGTGGCCGATGCGTTCGAGACCGGCCCGCAGCGCGGCCACCGGCCGCAGCAGGACGTGCATGAACCCCACCGTGGCCGCCAGGCCCACGGCCAGCAGCAGCGCCGAGACCAGCACCATCTGGCGGCGGGCCCCGGCCACGCGGGCCTCGATGGTCTCGCGACGGAGGCCGATCACCGCGCGGCCGACCGGCCGGCCGTCCGCGAGCCGCGACTCCACCGCCGCCGCCAGCAGCGCGTCGTTGCCCAGGAACACCTCGCCCGCGGCCAGGTCCAGGGAGGTCGTCGCCGGCGACAGGCTGTCCAGCACGGCCAGGCGGGTCCCGTAGCGCCGGACGTCGGCGTGGCCCACGATCAGCCCCTGGTGGTCGAGGACGGTGACGAGCTCGAGGTCGCCCCGCTTGGCGCGGATGTCCGTGATCACCGGGTTGAGGGTGAGCTCGGGGAAATCGTCGAGCAGGATGTCCGCGCTGAGATGCGCCAGGTTGGAGGCCTCCAACAGCAGCCGCGCCTCCGCCTCGGACATGAGCATCTCGCGGATGTTCCGCTCCGACACCGTGCCCAGGGCGATCACGCTCAGGGCCACCAGGGCCGCGGCGGCGAAGCTGAGGATCAGCCGCATGCTGACCACGCGCCGGGGCCGGGCCAGGGTCTCGGTGTCCGTCGCGGTCATGATCTCGTCCGGGCTCATCGTTCGCCTCCGGCATCGTCGTTCTCGTCCTGCAGGGCGCGGATCCGCGCCTGCTGCTGTCTGGCGCGGTCCAGGTAGCCCTGGGTCCGCGGATCGTTCGGGGCCACGCGCAGGGCCTGTTCCCAGTCCTTGACGGCGCCGCTCAGGTCGCCGGCCGCGTAGGCCGCCATGCCCCGGGTGAGGTACTCCTCGCGCAGGGCCTCGCTCGCGTCGGCGTTGGCGGGATCCTCGCCCCAGACCAGCTCCCAGATGCGGACGGCCTCGTCGGCGTCGCCGGCGTCGAAGAGCTCGTGGGCGCGACGGGTCAGGGCCGCCAGCTCATCGCGGCGGCTGGCGCTGATCGCGGCCGAGACGGGCGCGCTGGTCTCGGGCGACGTCCTCTCGGGGCTTTCCAGGGCCGCGAGCTGGGCCGCCATCTCGCGCTCGCGGGCGCGGCTGCGGCGCTCGTAGTCGATCTGGCGACGGCGGTCGTCGAGGCCCTGCCGCAGGGTCGCGAGGGTGGCGGCCGACGCGCCCATGGCCTCCACGCGCGCCAGCGCCGCCGCGGCCTCGTCCACCAGGCCGGCGCGGGTCAGCGAGCGGGTCTCGTCGCAGGCCGTCGACAGTTGCTGGGCCCGTGCGCGCTCGACGCGGGCGAGCATGTCCGCCACGTCCTCGTCCTCGGGGGCGAGCCGTCGGGCCTGCTCGAAGCTCCGCTGGGCGTCGTCGAGGTCGCCGGCCGCGAAGGCGTCGAGCCCGTCGGTGTAGAGGGACTCGATCTCGAGGGAACGCTGGGCGCTCGCGGCGCTCTGCTCGCGCAGGCGCGTGAGGTCGGCCCGGATCCCCTCGTCGTCGGGCGCCCGGCCGGCGAGGCGGCCGAGCGTGATGATCGCCGAGGCCAGCTCGCCCTGCGTCTCCTGGACGCGGGCGAGGTCCCGGAGTACCTCGATCTCCAGGCGCATGGCCTCGGCGTGTTCGGGATCGAGCAGCTGCAGCATGGACAGCTGATCGAGGGCGCCGGCGTGGTCGCCGGCGGCGAAGGCGGTCTGCGCCGCGTCGTGGAGCTCCTGGCGACGCGTCCGCTCGGCCTCGGCGAAGGCGGCCTCGAGCTGACGGCGCCGCTCGGTGGCCGCGCGCGCCTGGGCCTCGGCGCGGATCTCGTCCACGGGGCGTCCCTGGAGCAGGCTCAGCCCGATGCGCTTGACCGGCCCCAGCACGTGATCCTCGAAGGCGAAGTCGATGGCCACGTCGCGCCAGCGCACGCCGAAGCCCGCGGTGAGCGAGCCGTCCAGCAGGCCCAGGCGCAGGGCGGCCAGGCGCCGGTAGTCCACCTCGGCGCCCACGTGCAGACGGGTGTCCATGCCGGCGGTCTTCTCGAAGTCCAGGGCCGCCAGCCCGGCCAGGTCGCGGCCCAGGGGGCGTCGATAGGCGGTGCCCAGGCGCAGCGCACGCGGATCCGGCACGTCCTCGGCGTCCAGGCGGATGGAGGGCTCCAGCAGGTTGCGCAGGCCCAGGCCCAGGGTCCAGGCCTCGGCGGCGGGTCCCGAGCCGCCGCCCAGGACCAGCGGCGCCGCCAGGACGCCCAGGTCGATGCCCACGCCGCCCCCGGAATAGCCGGCCAGGCTCTGGCGCTGGAGCTTGAAGCCGCCCCCGACGCTCAGCCCCGACCGCAGGGGCCGGGCGTAGGCCAGCAGCACCTCGAACTCCTGGTCCTTCAGGTCGTCGCCGAGCAGGACGTTGCGGTCGTCGCGGTGCTCGATGCCGTCCACGCCGAACAGCCGCACGGTCACCGAGACGTTGCCGTGCCGCCAGTGGGGATAGGCCACCGACAGGTACTGCTCGGAGAAGCCCATGCCGATCAGGTTGCTGCCGGTGAACTGCACGTGCCGCCGCTTCAGGGCGGCCAGACCGGCGGGGTTCCACAGCGCCGCGCTGGCGTCGTCGGCCACGGCGGCGTAGGCGCCGCCGAGCCCCAGGGCGCGGTTGCCGGCGCCGAGGGCGAAGACCGAGCGGAGGCCGCCGTCGTCGGAGGCGCGCAGCGGCGCGGCGGCGAGCAGGGCCGAGCCCAGCAGCAGGACGGCGGCGATGTGCGTCCGGCGTCTCATCGCACCACCGCCACTTTCCGGCGCAGGCGGGTCGTGGCGCCGTCGGCCGACCGGACGGTGATCTCGGCGATGTAGACGCCGTTGCGCACCACGTCGCCGTTGCCGTTGCGGCCGTCCCAGGCCACGTCCTGATGGAGGCCCGCGGCCAGGGGGACCCCGTCGAGCAGGGTGCGGACACGCTCGCCGCGCGGCGTGTACAGGCGCAGATCGACCGTGGCGTCGTCGACCAGGGCGAAGACGAAGGTGGTCGCCTCGCGCCCGGCCGCGAAGGGGTTCGGGAAGTTGCTGTAGCTGCCCTCGAGATCGGACTCGGCGACGCTGCCGGTCGCGGTCCAGAACGGGAAGACCTGGCCCGCCGCCGGGAGGACGCTCACGGACACCAGCTCCCCTTCGGGCTGGCGGGCCGAGACGTCGTCCAGGTCCAGTCCCACCGCGACCGACCCCTGGGTCGGCTCGGCGGCCAGCACCAGGCGGATCTCCAGGACGTCCACCCGGCCGGGCGGGAGCAGGAACCCGTGGGCGGCGCTGATCACGGCCGTGGTGTCGCCGCGGTCGATGGCTCCGGTCGCGCCCCACAGCACGTCGCCGTGGTAGGCCCGCAGCTCGGTCGCCAGGGCGCCCATGGCGGTCACGCCCTTGCCGCCGTCGCGGGCGTGCAGGGTGATGGCGTCGACCACCAGGTCGCCGGCGTCGGGCGGGGCGGGGTTGAGCAGCTCGAGGCGCAGCACCGGGATCTCCGCCTCGAGAACCGACAGGGCGGGGGGCATGAGATCCTCGACGCCCACCACCAGCTCGTCCGAGGCCACGTGCACGGCGCGCGGACCGCTGGACAGGGGCACCACCACGCCGGCGTCCGCGGTGACGTCGACGCCGGTGCCCAGGTAGGCGTCCACGGCGCCCACGCCCTCGAGGTCGAGCTGGAGCTGGAAGGCCTCCACGGCCGCGCCGGCGAGCAGGTCCACCGTCGCCTCGAGGGTGAGTACGTCCGACGGCGCCACGGAGACCCCGCTCAGCGGCACGTCGACGAACCCGTCGGCATTGCCGTTCGCAAGGGTCGCGCCAACCGCGACACCGTCGGACAGTAGGGTGATCCGGCTCATGAAGGTGCCCGTGGCCAGGCCCGCGCCCTGCCCGTCCACGCAGCGCAGCCGCAGGGTGTCCACGGCCACCGGCGCGGTCCCGGGCTCGGCCGGATGACGCAGATCGATCTCCAGCACCGGCTGGCCCTGTGCGCCCTGGGTCAGCACCGGCGGTCCGACGGGACGGCCGCCGAGGTGGACCAGCTCCGCCGGCAGCACCACCGTGAAGGACGGCGCGATCAGCGGATCCGGCTCCGCGACCACCGGCACCGGCACGCCGGAGTTGGCGTCGCGGGCGTCCCAGGGGTCGACCGCGTCCACGGCCAGGGCGAAGGCCCCCAGGGGCGCGTCGGCCGGCAGGTCGCCGCGCACCTCGAGACGCGCCGAGGTGCCGGCCTCCACCGTCACCGGGGTCTCGAGGGTCAGGATGCAGGGAAGGGCCGCGGTCGGTTCGAGCTCGCGCCACGCCAGCGGCTCGCCCTCGAGCCAGACGCCCAGGCCCGTGACGTGGGACGCGGGCGCCGCGACGGGCTCGCCCGCCGCGTCGTAGAGGGAGACGGCGATCACGCCGAGCTGGATGTCGGCGTCGAGCGCGAGTTCGCCCGGATTGGTCGCCGTGATCTCGCCCAGGACGACGCCGGTCTGGCCGCGGCTGGCCTCGGCGGCGCCGGGCTCGCCCGGCCCCAGCATCAGGGTGCCGGCGGCCTCCACAACGTGCGTCAGCTCCGAGACGACGGGGTAGGCCCCGCCGACGGGATCCACCGGGACGGTGCCGCCGCCCACCGCATCGATGGCCACCAGACCGCCCGCGGGCAGCTCCAGGCGGAACGCGGCGCCGGCGGCGTCTGCGGCGATGTCCAGATCCAGGGTGAACACGCGATTCTCGCCGGGCGCCAGCACGACGTCCGGTTCGGGCGTGAGCACGAGCGGACCCGAGGCGTCGGGTGCGACGGCGAGATCGTATACGAGCGCGCCGTCGGCGCGCAGACGGAGCCGCGTGAGCAGACCGCCGGCCGGCACCTGGCCGCCCTCCCCGTCGCCCAGCTCCAGGGCCAGGGCGTCCACGCGGACGGCGGCCGATCCGGCGCCGCCGGGATGGCTCAGGTCGAGGGTCAGGGCGCTCACGTCGGTCTGCCCGCCGTTGACGGCGAAGGGCAGCTGGGACAGCGAGGACAGCAGCAGGCTCGGCGCCGGCGCCACCACCCGGATCTCTCCGGAACCGACGGGCAGGGAGGCCAGCGGGCTTCCGCCGCCGGTCTGGCCCGAGGCCGAACCGGACAGGGTGATCGTGCCGACCGCGTCGGCGAGATAGGTCCAGGTGAAGGTGTCGAGCGCGCCGGGCGCCAGGTCCAGGACCGACGGTTCGGGGCCCGTCTGCAGGACCAGCCCGCCGTCTCCCGCGGCGGCCAGCGTCGAGGGAATCACGGCCAGGGCGGTCTCGGCGCCGGCATTGCGGACGATCATGCGTGCGGTCAGGGTCTGGCCGACGGTCGTCTCGTCGGGCTCGACCTCCAACGTCGCGTGGAGCGGCGCGCGGCTGAACAGCAGGGTGCCGCCAGGATCGACCGCGACGTCCAGGGGGCCGTCGTTGTCGGAGGCGTAGTCCAGGCCGTCGACGGGCAGCGCCAGACGCACGGTCGTGGAGTCGTTCAGGTCCGGCGAGCCGGTCACGCCCACGAACAGGCGGGCGCCGCCGGCGCCGATCGCGGCGCCGAGGCCCTCGGCGGACCAGAGGTCGTCGTGGGGCAGCAGCGGCCCGAGATCGACGTCGTCCACGGCGCCGCCGTCGAAGGCGCCGTCACCGCCGTCGCGGTAGAGCCGCGCCTCGGCGATGTCCGCGGACGTCGCGTTGCCCAGGTTGACCAGGACGATCCGATCCAGCACGTCGTCGGCGTGTCCGTTGCGCGGCGCGACCAGTTCTAGGGCGGGCACCGGGCCCTCCCCCGGTCCGACCGTCCGCGCCGGCACGGGCATGCCCTGAACGGACGCCGCGAGCAGGCCGTCGACCACGAGACCGCCCGAACCCAGGGGCCAGTCGCCCGCAAGGTCGGCCTGGCCGTCGAACTGGACGTCCACGGCGCTGGACACGGCCAGGGCCACGCTGTCGCCGTCGGCCGCGCCGTCGCCCGACAGGCGCGCGGTCACGAAGAGGTGGCGCGTCGAGGCCGGCGGCACCGTCCAGTCCAGCCCGTCGAGCACGGCGGCGCCCCCGCTCAGGCTGGCGGCGCCGAGCGCGGCGGCTCCGCCATCTCCGTCGTAGATCCCGTCCAGGTCGTCGTCGTCGCGCAGCATGACCTGGGCGACCACGCCCTCGAGGGTTTCGATGTCCGTGGTGTAGGCCGAGACCACGTCGCCGGTCACGCGCAGCCGGCTCAGGGTGCGCGGCACGTCGAAGGTGTTGGTGGCGGTCAGGTGCAGCAGGAGGGTCTCGCCGCCGTCGGGCCGCACGTCGCGCCAGGGCAGGGTGGCGGCCGAGAGCCACAGGCGATCCGACCCGCTGATGACCTGCTCGAAGGGGTAGACCAGCGCGCGGTCCAGCGGGCCGTCCGCGCCGCCGTCCACCTCCACGCCGTCGATCGGGACCGCCAGCTTCACGCTCCGCGAGCCCTCGGCCGAGACCGCGGCGTCGAGGGTGATCAGCAGGCGCACGCCGCCGACGGGGATGGTGCGTCCCAGGCCGGCCAGACGCCAGCGGTCGCCCGTCCAGGCCATGTCGCCCAGCGATTCGTCGAGCAGGGCGGAGAAGAGGCCGTCCCCGTCGTCCAGCCAGACGCGCACGGCGTCGATCTCGTGTCCGGGCCGCGCCGTGCCTTCGTTGACGATGGACAGGGCGTTGAGGGCGTGGGGCGCGTAGCCGTCCGCCGTCAGGTCCAGCGCCATGACCAGGTGGTCGACACCGCCCGGCACGAGCACGTCCGTGTCCACGCGGGGCGCGGCGGCCTGGTCGGCCACGAAGGCATCGACGGGATGGGACGAGCCGGTGGAGAGCGGCCACTCCGCATCGACCATAACTGCCCTGTTGAATACGAGTTCTGTCGCATTCCTGACGCCCAGCACGAAGCCGTCGCCGTCGCGGGCCGCGCCCGAAGCCACGCCGCCGACGACCAGCCGCACCGTATCCTCGGGCGCCAGGACGAGTCGGAGATCCTCCAGCTCGGCAAGGCCGTCGACGAAGGGATCGTCGCGCCACAACAGCGGCTCGCGACCGGACGCGTCCTCGCGCCACACGATGAGCGAGGCCCAGGCGGCGTCGAGCTGGGCGACGTCGCCGATCCCGTCGGTGTCGTTGTGCAGGGTGAGGCTGAGCAGGGTGTCCGGCACGACCGACCAGTTCACCAGCTCCAGCGCGAAGACGTCGGTCGGCGCGGCCAGGCAGACCACGGGCGCGTCGGCCAGGGGCGCGACCGCGGCCAGGACGTGTCCCTCGCCGGGCACCTGCACCGTCACCTTCAGATCGACCTCGTCGTTCTCGGGCTCCGGATCGACCTGGTCCAGTTCCTGGACGCAGGCGTGGTGCAGCAGGATCGAGCCGCCCGTGCGCTCGTCCACCCGGGTGGTGATCGTGAGCACCCGGTGGCTGTCAGCGGCCAGGTCGCCCACGGTCCACATGCCGGTCGCCGTATCGAAGTCCTGTTCGGGCTCGACCGACAGGAGGGTCAGGCCGTCCCCGAGGGAATCGAGCACCGCCACGCCCGTGGCCGGGTTGGGACCGTGGTTGGTGGCCCGCAGGGTGTAGACGAGGGTGTCGCCCTCCGCCGGCGCGATCACGTCCACCTGGAGGCCCAGCGCCAGGTCCACGCCCTCCACGGCGATCAGGTTCTCGGCCAGGTTGTCCTCGAGAGCGGGATCCTCCTCCAGGCCGGGCCGCACCTCGGCCGCGTGGCGCAGGAGCTGGCCGGTGGTGCCGACCTCCACGCGGGTCCGCACGAAGAGCACGCGGGGCGTCTGGGACTCCACGTTGCCCACGTCCCAGAGCCAGGCACCGTCCTCGCCCTTCACGTAGGACTCGGTGGGCGGGGTGTGGGACACGTAGGTCAGCCCCGTCGGCAGGCTGTCCACGACGACGACGCCGGTGGCCGCGTCCGGTCCCTGGTTGGTGACCGAGAAGGTGAAGTTGACGTCGTCGCCCTCGTTGGGCGTGTCCAGATCGACGTAGGAGGCGAGGGACAGGTCGGCGCCCAGGACGTGCACCGTCGCGCTCGCCTGGTCGTTGCCGGGCTCTCGGTCGGGCTGGTCGGCCGCCGCGACCTCGGCGCCCGCGGCGAGGTCCCGCCCGCCGGTTCCCGCCAGCACGTCGGCGTGCAGCGTCAGCTCGGCGCCCTCGCCGGACACGAGATCGCCCACCGTCCACAGGTGCGCGACGGGGTCGTAGGTTCCGGCCGTGGCCTCCCAGGCGCCCGGGGCGACGCCCTCGGGCAGGGTGTCCCGCACGGCGACGCCCGTGGCGGCGCTGGGGCCGAGATTGTCCACGCGCACCGTCCACGCGACGGCGTCCCCGACGTTGGCCGCACTCTGATCGACGGACAGGGACACGGCCAGGTCCGCATCCGGCAGCACGCGGATCTCGACCTCGGCGCGCTCGTCGCCCGTCAGGGGATCGTCCTGATCCACCTCGATCACCTCGGCGACCACGTCCAGGGTGTCGCCGATGGCGCCGGCCTCGACCCGGGCGGAGACGGCGAGCTCGGCCCAGGCCGCGGGCTCCAGCTCCCCCACCACCCAGCGGCCCGACGCGGGGTCGTAGCCGCCCGGCAGCGAGGACACGAAGCTCAGGTCGGCCGGCAGCACGAGGCTCAGCACGACGCCGGTGGCGGTGTCGGGGCCGTCGTTGTCCACGCGCACGTCGAAGGTGACGACGTCGTCCTGCCCGGGCGCGGGGTCGTCGACGCCGAGCGCGACCGACAGGTCGGCGGCGGGGATGGTCACGGCCACGTCGTCCTGGTCGTCGCCGGGATCGGGATCGGCGAGATCCGAGGCGACCACGGCCGCGCTGTTGACGATCGTCTCGCCGGGATCCGCCTCGCTCACCTCGGCCTGCAGGAACAGGGTCTGGGTCTGGTCCACGGCCACCGCGCCCGCCGTCCACAGGCCGGTGCCCGGGTCGTAGTCCTCCCAGCTCGGCGTGTGGGAGACGTAGGTCAGTCCGTCGGGCAGCAGATCCGACACCTCGACGGCGGCCGCGTCGTCGGGGCCCTCGTTGCGCAGGGTCAGGGTGTAGAGGACCGTCTCCCCCACGAAGGGATTGTCGATGTTGACGGTCTTGCCCAGCGCCAGGTCGGCGCCTCGGATCGTCAGGACCAGATCGGCCACGTCGTCGGCGGGCTCCGGGTCCCCGGGGCCGGACGCGACCACCGCCGCGCCGACCGGCTGGTTCGTCCCCACCGTCCCCGCCTGGACGCGCACCTGCAGGGTCAGGGTGTCGAGACCGCCGGAGGCGAGCCCGGCCAGGCTCCACAGATCGAGACCGTCGTCGAAGACGCCGGTGCCGGCGTCCCACGCCAGCAGCTCCAGGCCCGCGGGCAGGACGACCTCCACCTCCGCCTCGTCGAGGAGGTCGGGGCCGGTGTTGGACAGTTCCAGATGAAGCGCGACCGTGTCGCCGACGGTGGGCTCGAGATCGTCCGCGGTCAACGCCAGCGCCAGATCGGCGGCGCGCACCGTGAAGGCGGCCTCGTCCTGATTGTCCGTCCCGTCCGGGTCGGCCTGGTCCGAGGCGGTCACGAGGGCCTCGTTGACCAGCGCCCGGCCGCTCGCGTCGGCGTCGACGACCGCGGTGATGCGCAGGCTGTCCGATTCGCCGGCGGCCAGGTCGGCCACGTCCCACTGGCCGGTGCCCGGATCGTACGCGGCGCCCGCCGGATCGTGAGCCGCGTAGGTGACGCCGGTCGGCAGGGTGTCGAGCACGGCCACGCCCGCCGAGGCGCTGGGCCCGTCGTTGCGCAGCGCGAGGGTGAACACGACGGTGTCGCCCGCGGCCGGCGCGGCCTCGTCGATCACCTTGTCCAGAGCCAGGTCGGCGCTCTGCTGGGTCAGCGAGGCGTCGTCCTGGTTGTTTCCGGTGTCGGGGTCCTCCTGGTCGCAGGCGGTGATGCGGGCGACGTTCACCGCCGAGTCGCCCGACCCCACGTCGAGCTGCACCTCGGCGGTCAGCACCAGGGTGGCGGTCTCACCGACGGCCAGCGTGCCCAGGGTCCACAGCCCGGTGACCTCCGAGTAGCTGCCCTGGTCGGCGACGGCGCCCTGGAAGAGCAGTCCGGCGGGCAGGGTGTCCGCCGCCACCACCGCGAAGGCCGTGTCGGGCCCCTGGTTGGTCACCAGCACCGTGAAGTCCACCTGCTCGCCCTGGATCGGCGTGGGGTCGTCCACGTTCTTGAGCAGGCGCAGGTCGGCCGCGCGGACGGTCACCGGGATCAGCAGGACCGCCTGCAGCTGCTGCTCCTGCATCTGGTCGAAGGAGGCGATGGACACGGAGTTGTAGATCGTCCGCCCGCCGGTGCCCGCCTCCACCGTGGCGACCAGCTGGAGCACGCAGCTCGCGCCGGCGGCCAGGTCGCCGATGTTCCACAATCCGCTCACGGGATCATAGGTGCCGACGCTGGGCAGCGCGTTCACGTAGTTCAGTCCGGCCGGCAGGCGGTCCCGGACGACGAGCCCGGAGGCGTCGAGGGTGGTGGCGTTCTCGGCGGTGACGTGGAAGGTGATCGTCTGCCCCACGTTGGGGTGGTCGTCGTCGACGCCGCCTTCGAGCCGGATCTCCACCCTCTGGAGGGTGATGTCCGCCGAGGCCTGGTTGTTGCTGCCGTCCGGGTCGATCGGCGAGGAGGCGCGCAGGGCCGCGGTGTTGGTGATCACGATCGGCTGATCGGCCGACACGTCCGCCGTCAGGTCCAGGGTGGCGCTCCCGCCCACTCCGAGCGCGCCCACGGTCCAATAGCCGGAGACCGGATCGTAGCTGCCCTGGCTCGGCAAGGCGGAGACGTAGTCGAGCCCCGCGGGCAGCAGGTCCCGTATGGAGGCCGAGGTCGCCGGGTCGGGCCCGTCGTTGTCCACGGTGACGGTGAAGGTGACGCGGTCGCCCGGCTGCGGCGTCGCGTCGTCCACCGTCATGCCCAGCGCCAGATCGGCCGCGGGGACCTGCAGCTCGATGTCGTCGGAGTTGTTGCCCGGATTCGGATCGTAGAGCTCGGACTCGATCACCGGCGACCAGGTCAGGGTGAATCCGGCGGCCGACTCCAGCACGCGCACGTTCACCTGCAGCAGCGCCACGCTCAGCACGCCGAGGGTGTTGATGCGCCACACGCCGTCGATGGGATCGTAGCTGCCCACGCTGGCGGTGTGGGACACGTACTCCAGACCCGCGGGCAGGTCGTCGCTCACGGTCACGGCCGTCGCCGCGTCGCTGCCCAGGTTCTGCACGCCGACCCTCAGCTGCACCTCGTCGCCCACCTGGGGCCGGGGGTCGGTCGTTTCGCCGCTGAGACCCAGGTCTGCGTAGCGCAGGACGTGGATCGGCTGCAGGGCGGCGTTGTTCAGGGTGTCGGGATCGTTGTCGCTGAATTCGGAGATCGAGGCCGTGCAGGCCAGGGTGCTGCCGCCGCCGGCCTGCACCGTGGCCGTGACGGTCATCTGGGCCATGTCGCCGGCGTCGAGAGCCGTGAGCTTCCACTCGCCGCCGATCGGGTCGTAGCCGCCGCTGGTGAGGGTGTGGGAGACGTAGGACAGGCCGGTGGGCAACGCCGCGTCGACAATGGCCCCGGTCAAGCGGTCGGGGCCCGGGTTGCCGAGGATGTACGTGAGCTCGACCTGCTCGCCCGCGTATACCGAATCCCGGTCCGCGCTCAGGGTGAGCACCAGGTCGTGGACCCGGCCGAAGGCGACCCAGTAGAAATCCTTGTCGATCTCGTTGACGTCCTTGTCCCCACCGACCTGGAAGCCGCCCGCGTGCAGGTCCTGGAGACGGTCGCCGCCGTGGCTGCTCGATCTGAAGAAGAGGGACTCGGGCGAGAACGCCAGGGACGCCGTGCGATGAACGCCGTCCTCGCCGCTGTCGCCCTTGACCGCCACCCAGTTCGGGACGAGACCCGGCTCGTCGATGTCGCGGTCGTCCTGGTCGTCGCCGAGATAGGTGCCCACCGACGTGTAGAGCGACTCCGCGCGCCAGGCCAGGAAGGAGTACTCCTGGTTGTTCTGGTTGACCTGGTCGTCGCTGCCGATCAGGAAGCCCGTGTCCGTGAACGAGATGATCCGGCCGCTCTGGGCGGATCCGTCGCCGAACGGCAGGCAGTAGTCCTCGGGCATCGCCGAGCTGCGCTGCAGGCTCTCCTCGTTGGTGTGGGGCACGACCATCAGGTAGTCCGGCCGGAAGCCCACCTCCACCGAGCGGCCATCCGCACCGTCACCGAAATAGAGATCCTGTGCGAATCGTCCCGCGACCGCGGCGAAGGCGATCCAGTCGTAGCGCGTGTTGTTGCGGTTCACCTCGTCCGCGCCCGACACCTCGAAGCCGTCCGCCGAGAACACGCCCATCAGGCCGCCGCGCAGCGACTGGTTCTCGGACAGGTACTTCGCCTGGCCGCTCGGCATCGACGCCGTGCGGATCACGGCCGGTTCGCCCCGGTCGGCCTTGATGATCACCACGGCCGGTTCGAAGCCCAGCCCGGTGATCTGGCGCAGGGACTGGCCGTCGCCGGTGTAGGTGCCGGTCGTCATCTGGGCGACGGCCGGCGCGGCGAACGCCAGGCACGCGACGAGGGCCAGGAAAACGGTTCCCGGGCGCTCGGCGGTTGCACGCATGTGGCGAGGATACGGCGTGACGACGACTCCCGATCACGGACGACGGAACAGCCGCGACGGTGACGCGTTCACCGGCGGTTCCGACCATCGTCCAGGTTCTCAGGGTGTCATCGGACGTTAAGTCGCGGAACTGTAGTGCAAATAAGGGAATCCCTCAGCCGGACACGGCCTCGCGGACGACCTCCGGAGCCGCCGCCAGCGCCGGTTCGATGGCCTCAGGACCCGGCAGTCCCGCCTGGGCCGTGTTGGGCCGTCCGCCGCCGCGTCCGCCCACCCGGGCCGCGACGGTCTTGACCAGGTCACCGGCCTTCAGCCCGGCCTCGACCCGATCGGGCGTGACGGTCACCAGCAGGGTGGCCTTGCCGTCCCATTCGGCGGCCAGGGCCACCACGCCGCTGCCCAGCTTGTCGCGGGCGCGATCGCCCAGGGCCAGCAGGGCGTCGCGGTCCTCGGCCGTGACGCGGGCGGCCAGGACCTTCACGCCCGCCACGTCGACGGCGGCGTCCAGCAGGGCGTCCAGCGAGTCGGCGGCGGCGGCGCGCCTGCTGTCCCGCAATTCCGACTGCAGGGCGTCGCGCTCGGCCAGCAGCTCGGCGACCAGGTCGGCGGGATCTCCCTCCTGGCGCAGGGCGGCCCGGACGGCGGCGAGCTGGGCGCGTTCGGCGTCGGCCAGCTCCAGGGCGGCCTCGCCGGCCACGGCCTCGATGCGGCGCACGCCGGCGGCGCTGCTGCCCTCGCCGGTGATGCGCACCGGTCCGATGTCGCCGGTGCGGGCCACGTGGGTGCCGCCGCAGAGCTCCAGGGAGAAGTCGCCGGTGGAGCCGGCGATGCCGACCGTGCGGACGGTGTCGGCGTACTTCTCGCCGAAGAGGGCCATGGCGCCGCGGGCGCGGGCCTCGTCCAGGGGCACGTCCTCGTCGACCGCCACCTCGCCGTTGGCCAGCACTTCCACGTTCACCATCCGCTCGACGGCGGCGATCTCCTCGGGGGCGAGCGCCTTGTCGTGGTGGAAGTCGAAGCGCAACTTCTCCGGCCCCACCTCGCTGCCCGCCTGGACGACGTGGTCGCCCAGCACCGCGCGCAGGGCGGCGTGCAGCAGATGGGTGGCCGTGTGGTGTCGCATGGTGGCGACGCGACGCGGCGACACGGCCAGCTCCACCTCGGGCGCCTCGCGGAACAGGTCCAGCAGCTTGGCCGCGTCGGCGTGGACGACGGACACCGGGCCGGTCTCGTCGGTCAGGGTGGTCAGGATCTCCAGCTCGGTGCCGTCGGCGGTGGACAGGGTGCCGCCGTCGCCCACCTGGCCGCCGGCCTCGGCGTAGAAGGGGGTGCGCTCGAACAGGAGCTGCGCGTCGTGCTCGCCCGCGGCGCGCACGCCCACCACGCGGGTCGACTCGCACAGGGATCCGTAGCCGGTGAACTCCGCGCGGAAGGCCGCGACGTCCTCCCCCTCGCGGACCGGGTCCCAGGTCCCCAGGCCGGCCTTGAAGGACCTGGCCTTGCCGCTGGCGGCGCGCTGGCGCTCCATGTGCTCGGCGAAGCCGGCCTCGTCCACGCTCAGACCGTCCTCCTCGGCCAGCACGCGGGTCAGGTCCAGGGGGAAGCCGAAGGTGTCGTGGAGCTTGAAGGCGTCGGCGCCAGGCAGCATCCGGCCATCGCTTGCATCTCTCATATCTGCATAGACTTGCAGCCCGCGATCGAGAGTCAGGTTGAAGCGCTCCTCCTCGCGGCGGATCACGTCGAGCACGCGCTCGCGCCGCTCGACCAGCTCGGGATAGGCCTCGCCCATCTCCGCGATCACCACTTCGGCGGCGCGCCAGAGGAAGGGCTCGCGCAGCCCCAGGCTGCGGCCGTGGCGGGCGGCCCGGCGCAGGATGCGGCGCACCACGTAGCCGCGGCCGTCGTTGCCGGGCGCGGCGCCGTCGGTGATGGCGAAGCAGCAGGCCCGCGCGTGGTCGGCGATGACCTGCATGGAGATGCGGTCCTCCCCCTCGGGGTCGCGGCCGCTCAGCTCGGCCATCAGGCCGATGATGGGCGTGAACAGGTCGCACAGGAAGTTGCTGCGCACCTTCTGCACCAGCGCCACCAGGCGTTCGAGGCCCATGCCCGTGTCGACGCTCAGCATGGGCAGCTTGTTCAGGGTGCCGTCCTCGGCGCGGTCGAACTCCATGAAGACGTGGTTCCAGATCTCCAGCCAGCGGTCGCAGTCGCAGACCCCCAGGGCGCAGCCGTCGGGGTGGTCGCAGGCCATGTCCGCGCCCTGGTCGTAGTGGATCTCGGAGCAGGGGCCGCAGGGGCCGGTGTCGCCCATGGACCAGAAGTTCTCGTCGTCGCCCTGGTCGAGATCGCCCAGACGCTCGATGCGCGCCTCGGGCAGGCCGATGTCGTCGCGCCAGATGGCGTAGGCCTCGTCGTCGTCCTTGTAGACCGAGGCCCACATGAACTCGGGGTTCAGCCCCATGTCCCTGGTCAGGAACTCCCAGCCCCACAGCAGCGACTCCTTCTTGCCGTAATCGCCGAAGGACCAGTTGCCCAGCATCTCGAAGAAGGTGTGGTGGCGGGCGTCGCGGCCCACCTCCTCCAGGTCGTTGTGCTTGCCGCTGACGCGCATGCACTTCTGACAGGAGGCCGCGCGCACGTAGTCGCGCTTCTCCAGGCCCAGGAAGACGGACTTGAACTGGTTCATGCCCGCGTTGGTGAAGATCAGGGTGGGGTCGTCCTCGGGCACCAGCGAGGAGGAGTCGACCACCGTGTGGCCGCGCTCGGCGAAGAACTCGAGGAAACGGGCGCGGATCTGCTTGGCGTTCACGGGCGGTCCTTCCGGGTCCGGGTCGCGGAAACCCTCCGTGCGGAGGGTGTCATCGCGCTGGGCATGGGCGTCGGGAGCGGCTATTGTAAGCAGGCTCGCTGGAAAGATCAACTCACGGAGGATCTCGCTTCATGGAGGAGCCATGCGCATCTCGCTGATCTTCGGGACGCGGCCCGAGGCCGTCAAGCTGGCCCCGGTGGCACGGGCCCTCGACGCGGCGCCCGACCTGGAGGCCCACCTCTGCGTCACCGCCCAGCACCGGGAGATGCTCGACCAGGTGCTGGAGATCTTCGGCCTGACGCCCCACGAGGACCTGGACCTCATGCGTCCGGACCAGTCCCTCTCCGACCTGGCGGCCCGCGCCCTCGCCGGCGTCGACGCCTACCTGGCGCGGCACGCCCCCGACCTGGTCCTGGTCCAGGGCGACACCACCACCGTCTTCTGCGCCGCCCTGGCGGCCTTCCATCGCGACATCCCCGTGGGACACGTGGAGGCCGGACTGCGCACCGGCGACCTGCGCGCCCCCTTCCCCGAGGAGGCCAACCGCGTGCTCACCACGCGCCTGGCCGACCTCCACTTCGCGCCCACCGCCACCGCCCGCGACAACCTGCTGGGCGAGGGCGTGTCCGCGTCCCGCGTCCACGTGACGGGCAACACGGTCATCGACGCCCTGCACCTGGTCCTGGACCGGGTGCGCGAGACGCCGCCCGCGGTGCCGGACCTCGACCCGGCCGTCCTCGACGACGATCGTCCCCTGGTGCTGATCACCGGCCATCGGCGCGAGAACTTCGGCGAGGGCTTCGAGGCCGTGTGCCGGGCCGTCGCCCGCCTGGCGGAACGCTTCGCCGACCACGCCTTCGTCTATCCGGTCCACCTGAATCCCCACGTGCAGGCGCCGGTGCGTTCGATCCTCGCCGGACACGACAACGTGCACCTGATCGAGCCCCTGCCCTACCTGCCCTTCGTGCGTCTGCTCGACCGCTGCCGCCTGGTGCTGACCGATTCGGGCGGCGTGCAGGAGGAGGCGCCCGGCCTGGGCAAGCCGGTGCTGGTGACGCGCTGGAAGACGGAGCGGCCCGAGGCCGTGGCGGCCGGAACGGTCAAGCTGGTGGGCACGGACGAGGCGGAGATCTTCGCGGAGGCCGAGCGCCTGCTCGCGAACGACGACGCCCACGCCGAGATGGCGCGGGCGGTCAATCCGTACGGGGACGGGCAAGCGTCGCCGCGGATCGTCGAGGCCTGTCGGCGGTATCTATCAGCCCGGAATATTCATGAGTCGCCGTTACGAGGAGGTGCAGGATGAGATCTGACAGTGCCCTCGCAAGGCTTCGCGACCGAGGCGTACCAGTAGGTACGTTGAGGGAGCGAAGCCGAGAAGGTGCTGTCAGATCTCATCCTGCGCCTCCGCAGTAGGCGACTCATGAATATTCCGGGCTAGAACTCCACGAACCCGCCGACGCTCAGCGATAGCTTCTCGTAGCCGTCCAGCCCCTCGCCGAGGTCCAGCCAGCCGGCGCCGAGCTTCATCCCCAGCCGCGGCCGCAGCCAGCGCTGGTAGTTGACGCCGAACTCCACGAAGTCGTGGTCGACGGGCTGGGTGGGCGTCACCCAGGTGGCGGTGTAGCGTTCCTGGCCCAGGGTCAGGTTCAGGAACAGCCACGAACGGCCCTCCTGCCCCCAACCGGCCGAGACGAGATGCTTCCAGCCCACGCGCGCGCCGGGGTCGCTGACCGTGCGGGTCAGGCGGTACTCGGCGATGAGGCGCCCGCGCCAGATCCGGGGACCGCCGCCCACGTACCAGTCCCGGTGGTCGGCGTAGTCCTCCATCCAGCCGCCGGCCAGCACGACGCTGAACGGACCGGTGTTCAGGTAGAACGCGTGGTCCCAGCGCCCGCGGTGGAGATAGCGCGAGTCGCCGCCGGCGGTGAAGGCCGTGTAGGAGTAGAGGCGCGGGGTCCAGTCGGCGTAGGCGCCCAGGGTCAGGCCCACGTCGGCGTCCTCGCGTTCGAAGAAGCCGGTCTGGATGAAGGGCGTGATGCGCGGCAGGGTGCGCACGTAGAGGGTGGCGGTGGCCGTGTGCCAGTTGCCGTAGACGTCGCCCGGACTCAACCGGTCGCGGGTCAGGTCCAGGTCCAGTCGATAGCCGGGCGCGCCGCGGGACTGGAGCCAGTCGGCGGTGGTGTCGGCCGCCGCGGCGGCGCCGGCCGCCAGCAGGGCGAGGATCAGGACCGTCGTGCGCATGGTCATGGCTCCACTCTCTCCCGTGTCAGGTCGATCAGGGTCCGGTCGCCGGGCTCCACCTTCCAGCCCCGGCGCGGATCGTACCGCGCCTCGAACTCCCGCCACAAGCTCCGCGACGTCTCCGCCCCCGCCGGCACCACCCCGTAGAGGACGGGGAACAGCTGCGCCAGCGCGTCCGGATAGTACCGGTCCCAGGTGGACGGGTGGCCGGTCTCCTCGGTCTCGGCCCAGTGGAAGCGGTGCGTCACCGGATCCCACAGCCGCAGCATGATGGCCTGGCGCAGTCGCTCGGCCGCGGACAGCCAGCGCGGACCGGCCTCCCAGCCCAGGCGTCGTTCGAGGGCCGACCAGGCCAGCAGCCCGCCGTAGGCCTCGCAGTTGTCCATCAGGTAGTGCGTGCCGTCGTCGGGCAAGACGCGCACCAGCCCGTCCTGGTCCTGCAGCGCGAGCAGCAGCTCCGCCACCGACAGGGCTTCCGTCCGCCGGCGCTGCAGGAGCGCCGCGTCGCCGGTGGCCTGCTCGTAGGCGTCCAGCAGGATGAGGAAGGTCCCGGCGTAGCCGTCGGCCGAATCGTAGCGGTCCAGGGACTCCTCGCGATTGCCGTGATGGATCAGCACGTCGTCGATGATGCCCGTCGGCCGGCCCGCCGCGTCGACGTTGAGGCTGTCCAGGTACCAGTCTATGTAGCGGGCCACCTCGTCCAGGTGCCGCCCGTGGCGGCAGAGGGACAGGGCGTACAGGTTCGCGAAGTAGGGCTGCACCTCCTGGGGGCCCGGCCCCACGGACGCGAAGTGCGCCACCATCGCCAGGGCCGGATGCGGCCGGGACGTGGTCGCGCAGCCGGCCGCGAGCACGGCCGCTAGCGCCAGTCCGATCAGGGCCTCAACGGCGCGTCGTCTCGACCGTGAGCTCCCGCAGGTCCTCCGTGACCACAAGGATCGTCTCCGTTTCGTCGTCGATGCGCCGGCAGCCCGGCGGCGTCTCGGCCGTCCACCGGGCGCGGGACAGGCGCAGGGCCACGCCCTCCAGTCCGACGGGATTGACGAGGCTCAGCTCGACCGTCTCGCCGTCGATCGTCGCGCGCACCTCCGTCGCCCAGGTGCGGCGCAGGTGGGCGGCGCACTCGGACATGGTGCGCACGGCCAGGCCGCCCTCGGCCTGGCGGGCGGCCAGCGCGTCGAACCAGATCCTGAACGCGGGCCGGTAGTCCAGGTCGTGCGTGTACTTGATCAGGTTGTAGGGATGCGAGTAGACCAGGCGCGTCACCCGCTCGCGGACGCAGTAGTCGGTGGTGGCCTCGAGCCAGGCCAGCACCGAGTCGGCCGGCAGGGCCAGCCGGTCGTCCATCTCCGCCAGCGAGGCCAGCTCGCCGCGGGGCATGACCGGAAAGGCCACCAGGCGGTCCGAGAGGCGGGCCCCCTCGTGGAAGGAGCGGTTGGGGCCGCTGCCGGAGTCGCCCGTGTAGTAGTAGGCGTCGAAGCCCAGGTCCTCGAGCAGCTCGGTCATCAGCGGCTGGGGATGGACGCCGTCGGGCGCGGAGTAGACGCGGACCGGCCGGCCCGCGGCCTCGGCCAGGCAGTCGGTGTTGCGCGCCACGTAGGTCCGGATGGAGTCGGCGTCCCAGACGCCGTTCTCCACGCGGGCGGCGAAGAGGTTGTGGATCCAGCCGCCGTGGGAGCCGATCTCCCCGACCGCGGCCAGGCGCCGCAGGGGCTCGCGGCCGGCGCCGCAGGCGTCGAAGCCCTGCCCGTCGCCGAAGGCGTTCACGTCGGGACCCGCGCACACGTGGAACGAGCCCGGCACGTCGGGTCGCAACAGGCCCGCCGCGTCCATGGCCTCCACCGCGCGCCGGTCGTCCAGGAAGTCCACGTGCCAGTTGATCACCACCGCGCCCACGCCGCCGGGCGACGGCACCAGCGCCGGCAGGCCGGCCACGTCCACCAGGAAGCGGCGCATGAGCGCGCGCAGGGGCAGGTCGTCGGCGTAGGCCTTCAGGTGGCCCAGGGGCAGGTTCACGTACAGGGCGCGGTCGCGCAGGGTGACGGCCGGATGGCGGCCGCCGTCGGCGGTCTCGGCCCAGGCCAGCACACGCGCCGGGGCCTCGCCCGGGGCCGTCTCCAGGCGGCTGCGGGCCACCGGGTACTCGAGCACGCCGTAGCCGTAGCCGGTCAGGCGCAGCTCGTCGTCCAGCTTGCCGGGCGGGATACCGCAGTAGGCTGCGGCTTCGGCGTCCACGAAGTCCACCGCGCCGACGGCATGGCCGCCCTCCTCGCCGGGCACCACGTGCTGGACGCCGGTGTGGCCGGCCAGGTAGCTGCGCGGCAGCAGGCCGCCGGTCTGGCTCTTGATGCCCGCGTCGTAGATGACGGCCAGGGCGCCGCCGGCGTCGAGATAGGCGCTCAGCCAGGCGTCGAAGGAGGAGTGCAGCCGACGGCAGAGGCCGTCGGGCAGCACCAGGGCCGGCGCCGTACGGGCCACCGCCTCGGGGGACGCGGCGCGCAGGGCATAGAGGTCCACGGTCTCGTGGGGAACGCCCTCCTCCTCCAGCACGGAGCGGTAGGCGTCCAGGACGTAGCCGTGTTCGTCGGTCAGCGCGGGATTGTAGGCCACCAGGACGCGCAGCTCGTCGCCGATCAGGCGGTCGGCCTCGTCCTGGGTGAGGAGGCCGAACGCCAGCACGGCCAGCACGGCCAGCACGGCGATGATCAGGAAGAGCCAGCGCATGAGACGCGTCCCCGTCCTTCGGTGAGCACGTAGCCGTGGACGGCCACGTCGCCGGCGAGCTCGAGGCCGAGCTTGGCGATCAGCGACTTGCACACGCCCGGCCGTCCCACGCGCGCGCCGGCGCCCAGCCGGGCCCGGGACTGGGTGAAGAGGTTGCCGCGCACCCGGGCGCCCTCGCCCAGCTCGACCTTCCCCTCCACGAAGAGATCGCCGTGCACGACCGCGCCCGCACCGAGCTTCAGATCCCCGTGGACCCGAGCACCGGCGCCCAGCACGGCGCCGGGGGCCAGCTCCAGGTCGCCCAGCACCACCTGGGGGCGATGCCGCGGCTCGTCGTCGGCCGCGAGGGTCAGGTCGTCCTCGTGATAGTCGGCCAGGTCCTCGACGGTGCGGATCTCGTCCACGTCCAGGCCGTCGGGCGCCGCGGGCGGAGGGGGATCCCCCGCGTCGCCCGTGAAGCCGCGGGTGGCGGCCGGCGCGCCGAACAGGCGGTGGAACCGGACGCCGTCGCCGAGGGTCAGGGCGCCTCCGGCGGCCGCGCTCATGCCCAGGTCGCAGTCCGCGCCCACGTCGGCGTCGCCGTCCACGTCGAGCCAGCGTTCCAGGACCACGCGGTCGCCCAGGGTCGCGTCCGCCTCGCCGCTGAGGGTTCGCAGCACGGCCTCGTCCGCCACGGTCGCGGCGCCGCGCGCGAAGAGCTCGGCGGCGCAGGTCGCGCCCCGGCCCACCTGCAGGGCGCCGCGGGCGTACAGCAGTCGGTCGCGGTCCTCGCCGGCCGGTATCACGACGTCGTCGCGCACCTCGACGATCTCGGGCTTCGAGAGGGTCGCCTCGTGCTCGCCGGGGGCGACGGCGTCGAGGTCGAGGGCGCCGGCCAGGATGGCGCGGGCCGAGATCCCGAAGAAGCGCGGGTCCTTGGCGTAGGCCATGTCCACCGGCAGCGGATAGCGGTCGCGAGGACGGAAGACCTCGAACAGGCCGGGGACGAAGGGCAGCAGGATCAGCAGCGCGAAGGCGCCCAGCAGCATCGCCCTTGCGCCGGGCACGCGACGCGGCTCGGCGGGCGGCACCTCCTGCAGGGAGGAATCGAGCGTCAGGGCGTGGACGGTGTCCGCCTCGCCGCCGCCGTAATGGTCCGCCTCGGGGTCGGCCCGGACCGACGGCGCGCCCGCCCCGATCAGGGCGACGGCCAGGACGGTCGCCGGCAGCCACCTCGTCCGTGTCCGCCTCATGCCGAGCCCTCCCGGCGGAAGCGACTGGTCTTCTCCCACTTGGCCCGACGACGACCGACCCGGTCCCCGAGCGCCTGGAAGAAGCCCGTGGTCACCGTCCAGATGTTCAGCAGGAAGTAGAACATCAGGAAGGGCAGCAGGCGGATGCGGTGGGTCACCCCGTCCAGGAGGCTCGCCGTGGCGATCTGGTAGAAGGGTGCGAAGTTGCCGAAGGCGCTGTAGGTGGCCACGAAGAGGAAGACCAGCACGCTGTCGACGATCTGCATCTCCCCCAGGAAGAACAGGATCACCGAGTCGACGATGCCCGTGAACAGGAAGACCGGCAGCATGTAGATCATCAGCAGGAGCAGGCCGTCGATCTTCTCGTTGCGGGAGAGGTACTTCGACCGCAGCAGCGGCCAGAAATGCTTGAACACGGTGTAGTTGTGCCCGCGCGACCAGCGCCGGATCTGTCGCGAACGCACGCTCCAGGTCTCGGGCACCTCCTCGAAGCACTCCACCCGGTTCGCGTAGACCACCTTCCAGCCGTTGATGTAGAGGCGGTAGGTCAGGTCGGTGTCCTCGGCCAGCACCTTGGGGTCGAAGCCGCCGAAGCTCAGGGCCAGGTCTCGCCGGAAGCCGCCGACGGTGCCGCCGTACTGGGGCATCAGGTGCAGGTTGTGGCGGGCCTGCTGGTCCACCTGGTAGCCGCCGCTGCGCTCGAGGTCGAGCAGGCGGGTCAGCAGGTTCGACCGCGTGTTGAACGGCACCACCCGGCCCATCACCGCGCCCACCTCGGGGTCCTTGAAGGAGATGCTCAGATCGCGCAGGGCGCCGCGGCCGGGCATGTAGTCGGCGTCGAAGACGATGATGATCTCCCCGGCGGCCACGAGCAGGGCGTCGTTCAGGGCGGCGGGCTTGCCGCGCAGGCCCTCGTCGCGGTGCAGGGGGCGGATCTCGTCGTGCGCGGCGGCCATCTCGTCGAGGATGGCGGCGGTCCCGTCGGTCGAGTGGTCGTTGACGGGGATGATCTCCAGCCGGTCGCGCGGGTAGTCGCAGGCCAGGATCGTGTCCATGGACTGCCGCGCCACCTTCTCCTCGTTGTGCATGGGCACCAGCACCGAGATGTACGGCAGCTCGTCGTCCACGATGTCGTGGTAGTAGAGCCGCTGGCGGCCGGTCAGCCGGTTGACCGTGAACAGGTAGTGCCGCACGGCGTAGACCGCCATGATCAGCACCACCAGCACCACGTAGAGCTTGAGGATCAGGACGACCATTGCCAGATCTCCGGTCGTCGGCGCAGCCGCAGGGCCACGATGTTCACGTACACGGCGTAGATCGCCACCAGGTAGACGAAGTCGATCAACGGCCCCAGCGCGAAGAACATGGCCGCCATGTGCAGCACCGTCACCTCGTTCAGCAGGTAGAGGAACGAGGCGTAGCGCACGGCCCCGAACACGGTGGCGTAGACGACCGTGAACAGGATGACCAGCACCTTCTCGACCGTGGCCGACGGCAGCGGCGCGAGGGCCACCCCCATCACCACCGGCAACAGCAGCCAGATGCCGAACTGGGTGCCCATGTAGAGCAGCGAGAAGTCCAGCACGTCGTAGGGGAAGAGGTGCGGGGCCAGTATGAAGAAGCCGGCCGAGGCCACGTTGAGCAGGGACAGGAACACCACGTAGATGCGGATCGCCTTGGGCACCGGCTTCAGGTGCGGCACGATGGCCACGATCAGCACGTAGATCACGAAGGCCGTCAGGGCGTAGCGCGGCGAGGGGAAGACGCCCGGCGCGTCGAGCACGGGCATGTGCGTCACCCAGTGGGGCAGGAAGGTCCAGATGGTCGGGACGGTCTCGATGCCGCAGGCCTCCAGCATCCGCGCCACCAGCCCCACGAAGCGCTCCAGCAGCGGACGGTGGAACCAGGCCACCAGGAAATCCATGACCGCCACGCACAGCAGCAGCACGATCGCCGGTCCGCGCCTGAGGCGGGCGAGCGTCTTGTAGGCCCTGTGGTAGTAGATCCTGTCCTTCATGCGCCGTCCGTTGCGGGGTGCCGGGGCGCCGTCGTGGCGCGCCGGAGCGAACGCGGGCCGCTCAGACCTTGCCGACCTTGACGCGACGTCGACGGGGGCCGTCGAACTCGCAGAACCAGATCGTCTGCCAGGTGCCCAGGACGAGCCGGCCGTCGGCCACCGGTATGGTCTGATCGCAACCGAAGAGGCTCGACTTCACGTGGGCCGCGGCGTTGCCCTCGGCGTGCCGGTAGCCCGCCTCCCAGGGCGCGATGCGGTCCAGGGCGGCGGACAGGTCGCGTACGACGTCCGGATCCGCCCCCTCGTTGACGGTCACCGCGGCGGTGGTATGGGGCACCCACACCAGCACAGCTCCGTCCGTCACACCCATTTCGGCCACGGCGGACTGAACCTGAGCCGTCATATCCACGAAGTCCGTCCGCCCGTTGGTCTTGACTCCGAATTCGATCACGGTACCCTCGCCGCGCTGGGGGATCATGGGCCGCGCGCGTCAGCCTCTAGCGACGAGGCTGTCGTGCGCGGCCCATGATCCCCCACCGCTACCTATAAGTCAAAGTACATCGTGAACTCGTAGGGGTGCGGCCGACGGTTGATCGCCTGGATCTCGCCGCGCTTGATCTCCAGCCAGCGGCGGATCAGCACCTTGGGGAAGACGTCGTTGCGCAGCAGGAACTCGTGATCGGCCTCCAGGGCGTCCAGGGCGTCGTCCAGGGAGCGGGGCAGGAAGTCCACGTCCGCCCGGGCGTCGGCCGAGGGCGCGTCCTCGGGATGGTAGCCCTCGGCCTCCGGGTCGATCTCGTTGACGATGCCGTCGATGCCCGCCATCAGCACCGCGGACATGGCCAGGTAGGGGTTGCACGTGAAGTCGGGCGGACGGTACTCGATGCGGCGGTGCTGCGGGTCGGACACGTAGCTGGGGATGCGGATCGCCGCGCCGCGGTTGCTGCGGCCGTAGGTGATGGCCGTGGGCGCCTCGAAGCCGGGCACCAGCCGCTTGTAGGAGTTGGTGCTGGGGTTGGTCAGGGCGCAGAGGGCCGGGCTGTGACGCAGCACGCCGCCGATGTAGTGCAGGGCCGTGCGGCTGAGGCCGGCGTAGCCCTCGGCGTCCTCGAAGACGTTGCGGCCGTCGGCGCCCAGCAGCAGCTGGTGCAGGTGCCAGCCGCTGCCCGCGTTGTCCATCAGCGGCTTGGGCATGAAGGTGACCTTGAGGTCGTGCCGGTCGGCGGTGTTGAAGAGGATGTACTTGGCCAGGACCGCGTTGTCGGCGGTCGTCGGCAGGTCGGCGAACCAGCCCTCGATCTCCTGCTGGGCCTTCTCCCCCACCTCGTGGTGGTGATAGCGCACGTCGATGCTGAAGTCGCGCATGATCGCGCAGACCTCGTCGCGGAAGTCGTCGTAGTGGTCGTGGGGGTTGCAGGCGTGGTAGGCGTTCTGGAAGAACCGCTCCCGGCTGACCATCTCGTAGCTCGAGCGGGTGACGTCCGACTCGTAGCGCGTGTCCTCGAAGATGTGGAACTCGTACTCGGGGATCCACAGGCTGGACGCCGCGATCTTCAGATCGCGCAGGGCCCGCTCCGCCCGGCGCACGATGGTGCGGCCGTCCTGGGCGAAGGGCGTGCGGTCGGCGTCCACGTGCTTGACCTCGGCGAACATGGTCAGCGTGGGCCGCGTCCGGAAGGGGTCCATGTTGGCGGTGTCGAGATCCGGGAGCAGCACCATGTCGCTGTCCTCGACCTTGAGGAAGCCGTAGCTGGATCCGTCGAAGCCGATGCCTTCCACCATGGTCTCGGGCGTGAAGCGCTCGAAGGGGAAGGTGATGTGGTGCAGCCGGCCCACCAGGTCGAGCACCTTGAGGTCGACGAACTCCACGTTCTTGGCGATGGCGGCGTTGCGAACGGCGGCGAAGGTCTCGGTGGACATGGCGTATTCCTCCGGGGAACACGGGTGATTGATACCGGGCTCCCAAATATGATCCTTGCAGGGCGACTGCGAAAGGTGAGAAAACGATGTACCATGGACGGGCCCGTCCGTCCTCTCATCTCGTTCGGGAGCGCCAAGTTGACGGATTCCCCGGTCACCATCCTCTACGAGGGCCGTCCCCTGGCCTGCCGTACGGGCCTGAGCGTCGGCGCGGCCCTGTGGGAACACGGCGTCAAGGCGCTGTCCCACAGCCACAAGTACGGACGGCCCCGCGGCCTGTCCTGCGGCCGCGGCCACTGCATGAGCTGCCTGATGCGGGTGGACGGCGTGCCCAACGTGCGCGTGTGCCGCACGCCCGTGCGCGAGGGGATGCGCGTGGAGCGACAGGATGCCGGCGCCCCCTACGCCCCGCTCATGCAGAAGGTCCTCGACCTCGGCGGCGAGCGGCTGCCCGTCGGGTTCTACTTCAAGTGGTTCACGCGGCCCGCGGTGGCGCGCGAGGCGTTCCTGGCGAGCCTGCGGCCCCTGACCGGGGTCGGCCGGCTGCCGGAGCCGCAGACCTGGGACGGCGCGGCGCCGCCGGCCGAGGCCGTCGATCTGGGGCGGCGCGCCACGGCAGTGATCGGCGCCGGCCCGGCCGGAC
>CAZSNA010000012.1:0-7325 GCA_964607825.1 uncultured Fibrobacteraceae bacterium
GCCGGGCAGGTGGAAGTTGGTGATCAGGCCGTCGGCCGACCGTATCTCGTCGGGCGGCATCACGAACAGGCGGGTGAAGCCTTCCACGTGCCAGGATGCGCCGTCGCGGCGGGCGCGGCCGGCGAAGACGGGCGGCGCTGCGGGATCGTCGGGGATCTCCAGGTCGGTCTCGCGGGCGGCGAGCTCCAGCCGCGCCACCGTCTCCAGGACGCGCAGCGCCGTGGTGCCCACCGCGATCACGCGGCCGCCCCGGGCCCGGGTCTCGGCCACGGCCGCGTGGGTCTGCGCCGAGTAGACGAAATACTCCTCGTGCAGGCGGCGCGCGGCCACGTCCTCGGCCTCGGGGGGCCGGAAGGTGCCCGGCCCCACGTGCAGGGTCACGCGCGCCAGGTCCACGCCGCGGGCGGTCAGGGTCGCCAGCAGGTCGTCGTCGAAGTGGAGGCCGGCGGTGGGCGCCGCCACCGAGCCGGTGTCGCGGGCGTAGACGGTCTGGTAGCGTTCGCGGTCCAGGGCCGCCAGGCGGGCGTGCCCGGGATCGTCGGGGGCGCGGCGGATGTAGGGCGGCAGCGGGGTCTCCCCCGCGCGGCCCGCCAGCTCGAGCAGATCGCCGTCGAGCGCTCGCACCGCGACATAGCCGTCGCCGATGATCTCCAGCAGCTCGATCCGGCCCTCGTCCGAGGTCAGGATGTCGCCCGGCTTCAGTCGCCTCACGGGCCGCGCCATGGCCAGCCAGCCGCCCTCGGCGCGGGGACGCACCAGCAGCAGCTCCACGCGCCCTCCGCCGGGCGCGCGTCGCAGGCGCAGGCGGGCGTCGAAGACCCGACTGTCGTTGACCACCAGCAGGTCGTCGGCGCGCAACAGTTCCGGCAGATCGCCGAAGACGGCCTCTCCCACCACGCCCGTTTCGCGGGCGACGTGAAGCAGCCGGGACGCCGGACGGCGCGCGGCCGGCACCTGGGCGATCAGGTCCGGGGGCAGATCGAAGCGGTAGGCGTCGAGCGCGGACCGGGGATCAGAGGAGCTCACCCTGCACATCCTTGTCGCCGGACGGCGCGGGCGGCTCGAGTCCGAGGTGGGTCCAGGCCCGCGGCGTGGTCTCGCGGCCGCGGGGCGTGCGCATGAGCAGACCGACCTGGATCAGGAAGGGTTCCACGACGTCTTCCAGCGTGTCGACCTCCTCCCCGAGCGACACCGACAGGTTCTGGATACCCACCGGCCCCCCGCCGAAGTGCTCGATGATCAGACGCAGGTAGCGGCGGTCCAGGGGCTCCAGACCGAGACCGTCCACGCCCAGCCGCGTGAGGCTGTGATCCACGGCCTCGCGGCCGATCATCGTCTCGCCGGCCACCTGGGCGTAGTCGCGCACGCGGCGCAACAGCCGATTGGCGGCGCGGGGCGTGCCCCGCGAACGTCGGGCCAGCTCGAGGGCGCCGTCCTCCGCCAGGTCGATCCCCAGCACCCGGGCCGATCGTTCCACGATGCGCTGCAGGTCCTCGGGCGGATAGAAGTCCAGATGACAGACGATGCCGAAGCGCGAACGCAGCGCCCCGGTGACCATGCCCGCGCGGGTGGTCGCGCCGAGCAGGGTGAAGGGCGGCAGGTCGAGCTGGAAATGCCGCGCGTTGGGCCCCTTGTCCACCACCAGCTCGATGCGGCGGTCCTCCATGGCCGGATAGAGGTATTCCTCGATCACCTTGTTGAGACGGTGGATCTCGTCGATGAAGACCGCGCCGGGCTCCTCCTGCTGGGTGAGCAGGCCCACGAGTTCGGCGCTGTTCTGGAAGGCGGGTCCGCTGCTGACGCGCAGCTCCAGCTCCATCTCGGCGGCGATGATGCCGGCCAGGGTGGTCTTGCCCAGCCCCGGCGGCCCGTAGAGCAGCACGTGGTCGAGCACCTCGCCCCGCTCACGCGCGGCGCGGATGAACACCCGCAGGTTGTCCTTCACCTGCTCCTGGCCCACGAACTCGTCGAGCGTGCGGGGGCGCAGTCCGGGCTCCGGGCCGCGGTCCTCGGGCTGCAGGTTCGGGTCCGTCCAGCGATGCTCGCTCACGGTCGCTCCTCGGAATCTGGCTCCGGGCTCAGGTCAGGCGCTTCAGTGCGGCGCGCACCCAGCGCACCGGATCGGACGACAGGTCGGGCTCGGTGTCGAGGGCCTCGTGCAGCACGCGCTCGGCGCGGGCGCCGGCGAGCCCCATGCTGGCCAGCAGGTCCAGCGCCACGGGCAGCTCGGCCGAACCCGCGGCCGGGGCCGCGTTCGCGACCGCGGCGACGGGCGCATCGGCCAGCAGGGCGGCGGGCACCTTCTGCGACAGCTCCACCACCAGCCGCGCGGCGCTCTTCTTGCCGATGCCCGGCAGGGCCACCAGGGCCTTCTCGTCGCCTGTGCTGAGGGCCAGGGCGATGGCCGGCGCCGGCGCGCCCGAGAGCATGCCCAGGGCCAGCTTGGGGCCGATGCCGCTCACCGACACCAGCAGGCGGAACAGGGCCAGCTCGTCGGGGTCGGGGAATCCGTAGAGGGTCCAGGCGTCCTCGCGCACCGCGAGGTGGGTCCAGAGGCGGACCGTCTCTCCGACCGCGGGCAGGTTCGCGGCCGTGCGCTCGGTCACGCTCACCGCCAGGCCCAGGCCGCCCACCAGCACGACGCTGGTCGGCCCCCGCTCCTGCAGCACGCCTTCGACGCTGGCGATCATGAGGCGGATCCCTTCGCCTGCCGTCCCGCGAGCGGCGACCCCCGACGCAGGGCATGGCACAGGGCGATCCCCAGGGCGTCGCTGGCGTCCATGGACGCGGGCGGTTCGGTCAGGCCCAGCAACCGCACCACCATGAAGCCGACCTGCTCCTTGGTGGCGGCGCCGTTGCCCGTCAGGGCCAGTTTTACCTCGCGAGGGGCGTATTCGGCAACCTCGATGTCCCGCAGGGCGGCCGACAGCAGGGCCGCGCCCCTCGCCTGGCCCAGGATCAGGGAGCTGCGGGCGTTGCGGGCCATGAACACGTCCTCGATGGCGAACACGTCCGGCCGTTTCGCGTCGACCATCTCCAGCAGGGCCTCGTGGATGACGCGCAGGCGCGAGGGCAGGGGGTCCTTGGCGCGGATGACCACGGTGCCCGCGTCGATCAGGCGCATGCGGCTGCCGGCGACCTCGATCAGGCCGTAGCCCGTGCGGTGCGATCCGGGATCGACGCCCAGGATGATCATCGCGCCCGACCTCCCCTGAAACGAGACGGGGGGCGGCGTCGCGGCCGCCCCCCGTCCAAGACCGCGTCGCGGTTCAAAGGGTCTCCATGATCTCGGCCATCTCGGCCTCGTCGATGTCGAAGTTCGCCGAGACCCGCGAGACGTCGTCCAGGTCGTCCATGGCGGAGATGAGCTTCATGAGCGTCGACGCGTCCTGGCCCGACACCTGCACGGTCGTCGACGGCTCCTGCACGATCTCCGACTCGACCACGGGCAGCCCGCCGTCCTGGAGCGTCTGCAGCACGGATGTGTAGTCGGTGAAGGCCGTGCTGACGACGATGATCTCGCCCTCGTCCTCCACGTCCTCGGCGCCGGCGTCGATGGCCGCGTCCATGGCCGTCTCCATGTCCACGCGCGTGGCGTCCAGGCTGATGGCGCCGCGGCGCTCGAAGAGATAGGCCACGCAGCCGTTGGTGCCGAGGTTGCCGTTGAACTTGGTGAAGACGTGCCGCACCTCGCTGGTGGTGCGGTTGCGGTTGTCGGTCTGGGTCTCCACCAGGACGGCCACGCCCCCGGGACCGTAGCCCTCGAAGGAGACCTCCTCGTAGACGGCGCCCTCGATCTCGCCGGTGCCGCGCTTGATGGCGCGGTCGATGTTGGCGTTGGGCATGTTGGCGGCCTTGCAGGCCAGGACCGCCGTGCGCAGACGCGCGTTGGCCTCCTGGTCGCCCCCGCCGATCTTGGCGGCCACGATGACCTCGCGGGCCAGGCGCGACCAGATCTTGGAGCGGGCCGCGTCCTTGGCGCCCTTCTTGCGCTTGATCGTGCTCCACTTCGAGTGACCGGACATGTCGCCTCCTTCTCCCGCGCGAAACCGGCCGTGGACGCGTCGCTAGTCGGCGTCCTCGGTCCGGCTCTTCTCGTGGGCCTCGATGAGCGCGCGGGCGACGTCGCCCGGCACCTCGGCGTAGTGGCTGAACTCCATGGCGAACTCGCCCGTGCCCTGGGTCATGGCCCGCAGGGACGTGGAGTACTGGTACATCTCGTCCTGGGGCACCAGGGCCTTGATGACCTGGATCGGACCCTCCGCCTCCATGCCCTGGGGCTGGCCGCGACGGCCGGAGATGTCGCCCATCACGTCGCCCATGTAGGCCTCGGGCACGCGGATGGTGACCTGCATGACGGGCTCGAGCAGCGCCGGCTTGGCGTCGGGCACGCCCTTCTGCAGGGCGATGCGCGCGGCGGCCTTGAAGCTGTTCTCGCTGGAGTCCACCTGGTGGAAGGACCCGAAGAACAGGGCGACCCGCATGTCCACCATCTGGTAGCCGGCCACCACGCCCTTGGACATGGTCTCCCGCACGCCCTTCTCCACCGCGGGGATGAACTTGCTGGGCACCACGCCGCCGACGATCTCGTCCACGAACTCGAAGTCCTCGCCTCGGGGCAGGGGCTCCAGCCGCAGGTGCACGTCGCCGAACTGGCCGCGGCCGCCGGTCTGCTTCTTGTAGCGTCCCTGGACCTCGACCTTGGTCTTGATGGTCTCCTTGAAGGCGACCCGCGGACGATGTCGGTCGACCGCCACGCCGAACTGCTTCTTCAGCCGCTCCAGCACGGTGGCGATGTGCATCTCGCCCTGGCCGTTGAGCAGGGTCTGGCTCAGCTCGCCGTCGTGGATGATGCGGAAGGAGGGGTCCTCCTCCATGAGCTTGTTCAGGCCCATGCCCATCTTGTCTTCCTCGCCGGCCGTGGCCGCGGTGATGGCCTCGGAGCTGGTGGGGTTGGGCAGGCGCGGCGCGACGAGCTCGATGTCGGCGCCGGAGGCGAAGAGGGTGGTGCCGGTGGGGCTGCTCTTGAGCTTGGCGGCCAGCACGATGTCGCCGGCGCTCACGCCGTCGATCTTCTCGCGGCCCTTGCCCTGGGCCAGGCTGAGCTGGCCGATGCGTTCGCTGTTGCCGGTGGTGGTGCCGAGGTTGTCGCCCGACTTGAGGCCGCCGCTCCAGACCTTCAGCCAGGTCTGGTCGCCGCCCTGGGCCTCGCGCTGGTACTTGAAGGCGTAGGCGATCGACGGCGCGTCGACGCCGATGGTGGCCGTGACCTCGTCCTCGGTGCCGGGCTTGGCGCCGGTCAGCTCGGTGCGGGTCGCGGGGCTGGGCATCAGCTTGGCGACGGCCGAGAGCAACGGCGCGACGCCGACCTCGGAGTCGGCGGCGGTCACGAAGACCGGGTAGACGGAACCGGCGACCATGCCGGCGGTCAGGCCGGCCAGCATGTCCTCGTCGCTGAGCGTGCCCTCCTCCAGGAACTTCTCGATGAGCGCCTCGTCGGTCTCGGCCGCGGCGTTCATCAGCTCCTCGCGGGCGGCCTCCACCTCGTCCGCCATGTCGGCGGGCACGTCGACGGGCAGGGGCTTGCCGTCGGCGTCGAACTCGTAGGCCTGGTTGGCCAGCAGGTCCACGACGCCCTTGAAGCCCTCGCCCGCGCCGATGGGCAGCGTGACGGGCACCGAGGTGCCGCCGAGGTGCTCGTTGAACTCGCCGAGGGCCTTGTCGTAGTCGGCGTGCTCCTTGTTCATGCGCGTGATCACGAGCATGGTGGGCAGCTCGCGTTCGCGCAGGATCCGCCAGAGGGCGTCGCTGGAGACCTCGAGGCCGCCGTCGGCCTTCACGCCGAACAGCACGCCGTCGACCACCTCGAGGGCGCAGTACATGTCGCAGCGGAAATCGGCCACGCCCGGCGTGTCGATCACGTTGATCTTGGCGTCTTCGACCTCGACATAGCCCAGGCTCGCGGACATGGTCTGCTTCTTGTCGATCTCCTCCTCGGTGTAGTCGAATACCGAGGAACCGTCATCCACGTTGCCGCGACGACCGACCTTGCCCGCCGCGTGGAGCATGGCGTCCGCCAGACTCGTCTTGCCGACCCCGTGAGGCGCCACCAGCGCGATATTCCTGATCATGTCCATGGCGTAGGTCTTCAACTTGTTCCTCCGGTCGGGGTCGCAGATAGCGGGGAAAACGAGGGCCGGCATCGCGGGCGCAGCACGTACGCGCGCACCCTGCCGGCGATTCGAACCGAACTCGAATGATAACCACCTCCCGCGAACCTGTCAATCCCGCCGCCCTCTTGTTCTAGACGCCCGAAAACCCTATGTTTACGGTCGACCGTCCGGGATAAAGTCCTTGCCCGGATCCGCGGCCTGCATTACCGTAGCCGGACGCGCGCGGACGGTCTTTTCCGCGCGTTCCGTCCGTAGTTAAGCTCGTTTCGCTCAAGCGGTCGCGTCCATACGTTTCGCCGCCATCGACGCCGAGGTGACACATGAAGTCGAACCGATCGTGGGTGCTGACCGGCGCCTTGCTGCTGGCCCTGACCGCCGCGACCGTCCCCGTTCTCGCCCAGCCCGAGACCGAGGTCGGCGTCGACGAGCCCGAAGAGGAGCTGACCAGCCGCATAAAGCAGATCAGCATCTCGCTGCGCGGCGGCCGCTACGGGGGCACCACCTATCTCGACCTGCCCGTCGTCGACGAGCGCGCCCAGCTCGCCGAGGGTTCCAACACCGTCACCCTGTACAACGGCGAGATCCTCGATCTGGGCGACGCCCGCCCCGTGAACGGCTTCGACGCCCCGATCAAGGAGATCGAGCCGGGCGAGAGCTTCGGCTTCAACATCGGCTTCTTCCTCTCCGACGCGTTCCACATCGACCTGAACGCGGGCTACGTCAGGTCCCGGGCCGTGCTGTCCATGGCCCGCTTCGAGGACGAGGTGCTGATGGAGCGCGTCACCGGCGCCGACCTGGATCCCTGGTACGAGGGCTTCTACGACCGTACCGACCTGACCGGCGGCAGCGTGGACGACAACTTCCGGTCCTACATGGGCGGCATCTCGGTCTCCTACGACGCCCACACCCTGAGGACCCTCGGCCTGACGCCGATCTTCGGCATGGGCTTCGGCGGCATCATCAACCGCTTCACGGTGCTCGAGGACAAGACGGCCCTCTACTTCCAGCTCTACGGCGGCCTGGACCTGCCCATCAGCGACAGGATCCACGTGAACACGCTCTTCAAGGCGACCACCTACTCGTTCCAGACGGAGGAAGTGGTCTACTCGGAGCAGGTCACCACCCTCACGGGCCAGCTCGGGCTGACGTTCC